>NZ_JBSFLV010000113.1:0-29844 GCF_053599215.1 Streptomyces sp. NPDC001002
TTGGGGGTTGTCGGCGGGGGCGAAGACCACGTCGGTCGTCTCGCCGCCGGCGATCGTGACCGTCTTGGCGAGGCGTACACCCTTGAAGGCCGCGGTGAAGGACCAGTGGTCCGGGAAGACCTTGCGCATGTTGGCCTTGGCCAGGCCGTAGAGCCCGAGCCGTCCGTCGGCCCAGTCGGCGAGTTTCTCGCCCTTCCCGGCCGGGCTTCGACGGGCCGAACCACCCGTCTCCGCAGCCCCGTTGACCGATCGCGCCCCGTCCATGCAGCAGCCTCCCCGTCGGATCGACATCAGGGTTGCACGGGTGCCGGACTTAGCCAACGGTGCGTGCACTCTGTCCGACCGGCCGACCCGTTTTCCTGGTCACGCCCGGCGTTCGCTATTTTGTTCGCCGCCGCCCCCACCGGCTCACCCTCCCCTCCAACCCTTGCTCAAGGAGCCGGCCGTGGATTCCGAGTCCGCCGTCACCACCTGCTATCGCCATCCCAAGGTGGAGTCCCACGTCCGGTGCACCCGCTGCGAGCGGTACATCTGCCCGGACTGCATGCGGGAGGCCGCCGTCGGCCATCAGTGCGTGGAGTGCGTACGCGAGGGCGCGCGGTCGGTGCGTGAGCCGCGGACGGCGTTCGGTGGCCGGATCTCGACGGTGCCGCTGGTGACGTACGTGCTGATCGGGCTCAACGTGCTCGCCTACGTGGCCGAGGTGGCGCGGCCGGCGGTCGTGGACCGGTTCGAGATGCTGGGCCGGGGGCTGATCGGGCCCGACGGCGGCCACTACGTGTGGCAGGCGGCGTATCCCGCTTCCTTCCACGCCGAGGGGGTCGTCGACGGCGAGTGGTACCGGCTGCTCACCAGTGCGTTCCTCCATCTCCCGCCCACCGGTGGGTCGTTCGGGATCCTGCACATCGTGATGAACATGGTGTCGCTGTGGAACATCGGCAGGGTGGTCGAGTCCCAGCTCGGCCGGGTCCGCTACCTCGCCCTCTATCTCCTGTCCGCCCTCGGCGGCTCGGTCCTGGTGCTGCTGATCGCCCCCGACACCCCCACCCTCGGCGCGTCCGGCGCGATCTTCGGGCTCGGCGCCGCGTACTACGTCATGGCCCGCCGGCTGGGCGCCGACATGGCGACCGTCAACCGCTTCATGGCGGGCCTGCTGCTGTGGCTGGTGATCTCCGCGGGCCTCACCTCCTGGCAGGGCCACCTCGGCGGTCTGCTGGCCGGCAGCCTGGTCACGGTCGCCTACGCGTACGCCCCGCGCGACCGGCGCCGCCCCTTCGTCCAGGCGGGCGCCTGCGTGGCCCTGCTCGCGCTGCTGGTGGTCCTGGCACTGGCGAGGGTCGCGGAACTGAACGTGTGAGCGACCTGCGCGGAGGGACTCAAACACGTGGCCTAATCTGTACGTCATGAGACGTGCCGGTTTCCTCGTGTTCGCGGCGATCCCCGTCGTTTTCGCGGTGGGGGTCTACTTCCTGCCCGAGGACACGCCCGACGCCACCGACGGCACGTCCAGGACCCCGTCCGCCGTCGCCTCGCGGGACGACAAGGCGCTCGCCGACCTGCCGCCCGGGCTCGCCGCGCCCGCGAAGAAGGAGCTGGCCCAGAAGCTGGTGGCGAGCGCCGAGAACTCGACCCTCGACTGGCGCAGCGCCTACGGCTACATCGAGGACATCGGCGACGGCCAGGGCTACACGGCCGGCCTGGTCGGCTTCTGCACCGGCACCCACGACCTGCTCGCCCTGGTCCAGAACTACACGAAGACCCATCCGGACAACGGACTTGCCGCCTACCTGCCCGCCCTGCGCAAGGTCAACGGCACGGACTCGCACGAGGGCCTGGACCCCGGTTTCACCGCCGCCTGGAAGGCCGAGGCGAAGCTGCCCGCCTTCCGCGCGGCGCAGGACGAGGAGCGCGACCGCGTCTACTTCGACCCGGCGGTCCGCCAGGCCAAGCTCGACGGCCTGGGCACCCTGGGCCAGTTCATCTACTACGACGCCATGGTCTTCCACGGTCCGGGCAACGACGCGACCAGCTTCCACGGCCTGCGCGAGCGCGCGCTGCGGGAGGCGGACACCCCCGCCCAGGGCGGCTCGGAGAAGGCGTACCTGGACATCTTCCTGGACATCCGGCGCACGGCCATGAAGGCCAAGCAGCCCGACCTCGACACCTCCCGCGTCGACACGGCCCAACGGCGGTTCCTGTACGACGGGAACCTGGACCTGAAGACGCCGTTGACGTGGCAGGTGTACGGGGAGACGTACAAGGTGCCATAGCAGGCGCTCAGTTGGCCCTCTGGCGGGACAACGCGGCGGCGCCTGCCCTTGTGTCCGGTCGGGGACAGGTCGGGCAGACGCCGTCAGTGCTCCGTACGCCTTTGTACGGACGTTTCTTGAGGGACCGTCAGACCATCAGCGCGCGGTCCGTCGGGCGGATCGGTGCCGGCAGGTCGCTCGCGCCGGCCAGGAAGCGGTCGCAGCCGCGGGCGGCCGAGCGGCCCTCGGCGATCGCCCACACGATGAGCGACTGGCCGCGGCCGGCGTCACCGGCGACGAAGACGCCCGGCACATTGGTCTGGAAGTCGGCGTCGCGGGCGATGTTGCCGCGCTCGTCGAGGTCCAGGCCGAACTGGTCCACCAGGCCGTTCTCCCGGTCGGTGCCGGTGAACCCCATGGCGAGGGTGACCAGTTGGGCGGGGATCTTGCGCTCGCTGCCCGGCTTCGGGGTCAGCCTGCCCTCGACGAACTCGACCTCGGTGAGGTGCAGCCACTGGACGTTGCCGTCCTCGTCGCCCTCGAAGTGGGTGGTCGAGACCGAGTAGACCCGCTCGCCGCCCTCCTCGTGCGCGGACGTCACCTTGTAGAGCATCGGGAAGGTCGGCCACGGCTGGGAGACCGCGTTCCGCTCGTCGCCCGGGCGGGGCATGATCTCCAACTGCGTGACGGAGGCGGCGCCTTGGCGGTGGGCGGTGCCCACGCAGTCGGCGCCGGTGTCGCCGCCGCCGATGACCACGACGTGCTTGCCCTCGGCCGAGATCGGGGAGGTGACGTAGTCGCCCTCCTGGACCTTGTTCGACAGCGGCAGGTACTCCATCGCCTGGTAGACGCCGGTCAACTCCCGCCCCGGGACGGGGAGATCACGCGCGGTGGTGGCACCGGCGGCGATCACGACGGCGTCGTAGCGCTTCTTCAGGTCGGTCGCCTTGAGGTCGACGCCGATCTCGATGCCGGTCCGGAAGCGGGTGCCCTCCGCGCGCATCTGCTCGATACGGCGGTTGATGTGCCGCTTCTCCATCTTGAACTCGGGGATGCCGTATCGGAGAAGGCCGCCGATGCGGTCCGCGCGCTCGTACACGGCGACCGTGTGGCCCGCCCGGGTCAGCTGCTGGGCGGCGGCGAGACCCGCCGGGCCCGAGCCGATGACGGCGACGGTCTTGCCGGACAGCCGCTCGGGGATCTGCGGGGCGACGTCGCCGGTCTCCCACGCCTTGTCGATGATCGAGACCTCGACGTTCTTGATGGTGACGGCCGGCTGGTTGATGCCGAGCACACACGCCGACTCGCACGGAGCCGGGCACAACCGACCCGTGAACTCAGGGAAGTTGTTCGTCGCGTGCAGCCGCTCCTGGGCGGCCGACCAGTCCTCGCGGTACGCGTAGTCGTTCCACTCGGGGATCAGGTTCCCCAGCGGACAGCCGTTGTGGCAGAACGGGATACCGCAGTCCATGCACCGGCTGGCCTGCTTGCTGATGATCGGCAGCAGCGAACCGGGGACGTAGACCTCGTTCCAGTCCTTCAGCCGTACGTCGACGGGGCGGGACTTGGCGACCTCGCGCCCGTGGTTCAGGAAGCCCTTCGGGTCAGCCATTGATCGCCGCCTCCATCATCTTCTCGGTGATCTCGGACTCGGAGAGTCCCGCCTGCTCGGCGGCGTCCTTGGCGGCGAGCACTGCCTTGTACGTGCTGGGGATGATCTTGGTGAAGCGCTCGACCGCGGTGTCCCACTCGGCCAGCAGCTTCTCGGCGACCGTCGACGCGGTCTCCTCCTGGTGGCGGCGCACCACGTCGTGCAGCCACTGCTTGTCGGCGTCGTCCAGCTCCTGGATCGCGCCCAGGTTCCCGACGTTGACGTTGTCGCGGTTCAGGTCGATCACGTACGCGATGCCACCGGACATGCCGGCCGCGAAGTTGCGGCCCGTCTCGCCCAGGACCACCGCGTGACCGCCGGTCATGTACTCGCAGCCGTGGTCGCCCACGCCCTCCGAGACCACCGTGGCACCGGAGTTGCGGACACAGAACCGCTCGCCGGTACGCCCGCGCAGGAAGAGCTCGCCGCCGGTCGCGCCGTACGCGATGGTGTTGCCCGCGATCGTCGAGAACTCGGCGAGGTGGTCGGCGCCCCGGTCGGGGCGGACGACGACCCGGCCGCCCGAAAGGCCCTTGCCGACATAGTCGTTTGCGTCGCCCTCCAGGCGCAGCGTGACACCGCGCGGCAGGAAGGCGCCGAAGGACTGGCCCGCCGAGCCGGTGAAGGTGATGTCGATGGTGTCCTCGGGCAGGCCCGCACCGCCGAACTTCTTCGTCACCTCGTGGCCGAGCATCGTGCCGACCGTGCGGTTGATGTTGCGGATCGCGACCTGCGCGCGCACCGGCTGGGCGTCCGTGGCGCTGGACGCGGCCAGGGCGTCGGCGGCGAGCTTGATCAGCTCGTTGTCGAGCGCCTTCTCCAGGCCGTGGTCCTGCTGGATGACCTGGTGCAGCGCGGCACCCTCGGGCATCTCGGGCACGTAGAAGAGGGGGGCCAGGTCCAGGCCCTGCGCCTTCCAGTGGTTGACGGCGCGCTCGACGTCGAGCGTGCCGGCCTGGCCCACGGCCTCCTCGATGGTGCGGAAGCCCAACTCGGCGAGGATCTCCCGGACTTCCTCGGCGATGAACTTGAAGAAGTTCACGATGTACTCGGCCTTGCCGGCGAACCGGTCGCGCAGCACCGGGTTCTGGGTGGCGATGCCGACCGGGCAGGTGTCGAGGTGGCAGACGCGCATCATGACGCAGCCGGAGACGACGAGCGGCGCGGTCGCGAAACCGAACTCCTCGGCGCCGAGCAGCGCGGCGATGACGACGTCACGGCCGGTCTTGAGCTGGCCGTCGGTCTGGACGACGATCCGGTCGCGAAGTCCGTTGAGCAGCAAGGTCTGCTGGGTCTCGGCGAGCCCCAACTCCCAAGGCCCACCGGCGTGCTTGAGCGAAGTGAGCGGCGAAGCACCCGTACCGCCGTCGTGCCCGGAGATGAGGACGACGTCCGCGTGCGCCTTCGACACACCCGCGGCGACCGTGCCGACACCGACCTCCGAGACCAGTGCCGCTGTTACAGCAGATACGGCAACGGGGGACCAGATGCGCACGACGGGTCATTTGTCATGCCCTAGACATAAGCGAATAGCCGCACGGGCGGCTGCACTCGCCTGCGCGCTCACACTGCTGGTCTCCGGCGGTTCAATGGCCGCCAGCGCGGACGCGAAGAGCTCGTCGACCGGCGCCACGGATTCGCCGGGTGAGTCGGACATGGCCACGGCCCGGGCCCAGGCCGTGGAACAAGGCAAGCGTGTCGAGGTCACCAGCAAGCGCACCGAGGACTCGACCACGTGGGTCAACCCGAACGGTGAGTTGACCACCGAGGTATTCCAGGAGCCGATCCGGGTCCGCCAGGACGGCACCTGGACGCCCGTCGACACCACACTCACCGACACGGGAGCCGCGGTAACACCCGACGCCACGGTGGCCGAGCTCAACCTCTCCGACGGCGGGAGGGGCCCCTTCGCCCAAGTGGCGGACGGCGGTACCTCGCTGACTCTGTCCGTCGGAGGCGACCTGCCGGCGCCGACCCTGGACGGGAACACGGCGACGTACGCCGGCGCGGTCTCCGGCGGTGACCTGGTGGTGACGGCGCTGCCCCGCGGATTCTCCGAGCAGGTCGTCCTGCACGAACGGCCCGACGGACCTGTGACCATCCGGATGCCACTGACCACCTCGGAGGGATTGAAGGTCTCTCAGACCGGCTCCGGACACCTGCTGCTGACCGATGCGAGCGGCAAGACGGTCGCCGATGCCCCGGCGCCGCACATGTGGGACTCGGCCGTCGACCCTGACTCCGGACTCGCCGCGCACGACTCCCCGGTCGCCTCCCGTATCGAGAACACCGATCAGGGCCAAGTCCTCGTGCTCACACCGGACTTGAGCTTCCTCGACTCCGCCGACGTCAGTTATCCGCTGACCATCGATCCGACCACGACCCTGGCGGTCAGCACCGACACCTGGCTGGAGAGCCCCAACTACACCGACTCCCAGCGCTCTTCGGAGGAGCTGCGGGTGGGCACGTACGACGGTGGCACCCACAAGGCCCGCGCCTACCTGAAGTTCGACATCTCCGACATCGTCGGCTCGCACATCGTGGACACCGACCTGTCCCTGTACTCCTACTGGTCCTCCACCTGCTCCACCGTCGGCTCCGGCATCCGGGTCCGCCGCGTCACCTCCGACTGGGACTCCTCGGCCGTCACCTGGGACACGGTGCCGACCGTGACCGCAGCCGGAGAGGTGGTCAACACCGGGGCCCACGGCTACTCCTCGTCCTGCCCCGCCGCCTACAGCCACTGGGACATCGACGCCATCGTGCAGGCCTGGGCCGACGGCGCCCCCAACTACGGCATCCAGCTGCGCGCGGTCGACGAGGACGACTCCCTGACCTGGCGGCGCTACCGCTCCGCGAACTATGTGTCCGGGGACAACGCGGTAGAACCCCATCTGACCATCACCTACGAGGATTCCGAACTCGCGGGCATCACCGACTCGGCCAGCCTCACCACCCCGGTGGTCAGCAGCGGCACGATCAAGGACTCCTCCGGGAACACGGTGGCCGGTGCGGACGTGGTCCTGTACGCCTGGCCGGACAACGAGTCGGACGACGCCCTCGAAGAAGGGGATTCGGTGAAGCTCCAGCCCGTCGCGAAGGCGATCTCGGACAGCGACGGCGGGTACACGCTCCGGGTGGCCTCGGCCTCCTCGCTCACCCCGCAGGCCGCGACGGACGGCACGGTGAACCTCGAGACCGTCGCCTACTCGGGCAGCCACCAGGCTCTGTTCAACTTCCCCCGCACCCTTGTCACTTCGTCGGGCAGCACGGCCTATCTGGCGGCGACGACGGACGCGTCCGCCACGACCGTCGCCGACGCCGACACCACCCCTGTGGTCGCCGACCTGGTGCTGGACAACCCGACGCAGATCTCCGCCTACTCCAGCTCAACCGACGGAGCCTCCAACGGCGTTGACGAGGAGAGCGACTCAACCCCCGGGTCCCTCACGGACGACCCGGACAGCGCGGCCGGCTCCGCCGAGGACGACGCCGCGGCAGCCGCGTCCGCGGCGAGTGACGGGACCGACGACACGACCGCCGCCGCGGGTGTCACCAAGGGATGCACCGGCCAGCTGAAGAAGAAGCTGGGCGAGCACTGGGTGATCGCCGGCCAGACCTACAGTGCCACCACCGGCGTCAAGCACACCTTCTCCTACAGCAGGGGCGCGGACAGCTCCCTCGGGGTCGGCGTCTCCGCCACTGGCGCCTACGGCAGCTTCACCGGGAGCGGCACGATCTCCAAGTCCAGCTCGATCACGATGGACTACCCCGAGTACGGCAACCATCGGGGCGTCTACTACAAGACCGAGTTCAGCTGGGGCAAGTACCTGATGACCTGCTCGATGGGCGGTCGCGGAGCCCCGGTCTCCCAGCACTACGAAGCGCGCGCCAGGGGCTACTACGGCGGCGCGAAGACGAGCACGGCCTACATCCCGACCGCCAAGCACTGCGCCTACCAGCAGAAGGGCACCAAGTTCACCCGGACCACCTCGCACGCCATCACCTGGAGCGACGGTGCGGACCTTGCCAACGTGATCGGCATCAGCCTGTCGACCGAGACGGGGTACTCAAGCGACGCGACGGTGGCGTACAGCTTCGACGCCAACCGCTACCTGTGCGGCACCGGCGGAGCGCCGGGCGGCTCCCATCCGTACAACTTCGTCGCCACTACCACGCACACCGGGCACACCCGGTGAACGTACGTCGGCCGCTACCGGCCATGGCCCTGCTCGCCGCCCTGGTGGCCGGCTGCTCCTCCGCGGATCAACAGGCGTCCACCGACGGGCCGTTGAACGGACCCGACTACGCGGACGCCGGGTCGGGGCAGGAGTGCGTGCCGGCGAAGGAGGGCGGCAGCGTCACCTTCGGCGGGGACGAACTGCACAACTTCGGCAGCAAGCCCGTCGTCGTCGACAAGGTCACGCTGAGCAAGGCGAGCGGGCTGCGGCTGGTCGAGGCCGTCATCGTGCCGACCTCGTCGTCCCTCATCGGTTACGGCACCGGGTATCCCCCCGATCCCGGGGCGCGCAGCCAGCCAGGTGTCGACTGGGCCCACCGTCGCAAGGCGGCGGGAGCGACCCTTTCTCCCCAACCGGACAACGCGAAGGTCGTGCACAACCTGGTCCTGCACCTCCAGGTCACCGGCGCCATCGGGGTACGCATGGCCGGAGTGCAGGTCCACTACCACGTCGGCCACTCCGATTACCTCTGGCACAACGTCCTGGGCCTGACCGTGGAGACGAAGAAGTCCTCATGCTGAAAAGCGTCCCGGCAGCGGTCCTGATGATCCTCGTCAGCCTGCTGCCGGGCGGCTCGGCGGGCCCGCCCGCCCGCCACCCGGGCCCTGCTCCCGCCACCGGCTCGGTCGTCGCCCTGGTCAACGCCTCCTCCCCGGCCGGGAACCTCTTCAACGGCCAGTTCTGCGGCGGTGTACTGGTCTCCCCCACCCTCGTCCTCACCGCAGCCCACTGCGTACGCGGCAGACGTCCCGGCTCGGTGGACGCGGTAATCGGGGCAGACAACTTGTGCCGGGGCGCCCCTGTCCCGGGTCAACGGATCCGTGTCCGTGCGGTTCTCCCCCGGGGGCAGTCGGTGGACGCGGCACTCCTGGCACTGACGGACAGGGCCACGGCCGCACCCGCCCGGCTCCCTCGCGCGCACGACCAACTCCCCACCGCCGTCACCGAATTCGGCTGGGGCCGCAACGGCTACGGAGGCGTCGCGCCCTGCCGCCGCACCTCCGTCCCCCTGCGTTTCGTGCCCGGCGGGCGATGCGTCGATGCCCAGCGCAACCTGGACGTCATCCCCAACCCCGCCTGGCAGTTGTGTGCGCTACCGACCGCCGACGCCACCCGCAACACCTGCACCGGCGACTCCGGCAGCCCGGTCCTCGCCGCGGGCCGGGTGTGGGGGCTGGTCTCCTGGGGCCCCAGTTGCCGTATCGACGACGTGGGCGTCTATGTGCGGGTGCCCGCGCTCCGAACCTGGGTGACCCAAAGCGCCAGCGCCGCGTCGCCAACGTGATCCCCCACTGGGCCCGGAGCGCCACGAGCGCTGAGCGCTGGGCCCCCGTCGCCGGTCGAGGACGGGGGTACGGCGCTCTCCCGTGCCGGTACGCCGGGCGGGACGCACCCGGTACATTCGGCCGGACACACCAGGACGTACACAACGGGGGTTTCATGATCCGGCCGCTCCTGCGACGTCACCGGACGGCCCCGGGCCTCCCGGTCCCGGACACCTGCACACCCGGCCGGCACGCCCTGGCCACCGAGCACCTGCTGCTCTACACCCCGCTCACCCAACTCGACGCGGTGGCAGCCGTCGCCGCGGGCGCGGACCCCGAAGCCCAGCACTGGCAGGGCAACCACATGGACCAGCTCGTACCGGACGCCGACACCAGACAGACTCTGCTGCAAATGGGCCCCACCATCACCACCCCTCGCCGGTTCATCAAGGCCAACCCCGAGCTGACCGAGCCCTTCGAACCCAGCCCCGGGACGTCCGAGTTCATGGTCTGCGTACACCGCGACACCGGACGCTACGCCGGATACCTCGAAATCCACCACGACACCGGCGAGATCGGCGGCATCCTCGCCCCCGACCACCGAGGCCAAGGCCTCGGTGCCGAACTGTTCCTGGCAGGCACCGAACTCGCCCACACCCACGCCGGCCTGCCCACCGTGCGGGCGGGCACCGCGACAGCGAACCTCGCCTGTCGCCGCGCCCTGGAACGCGCCGGCTTCACCCCCGCCCCCGGCCCCGCCCGCCATACCCTGCCGGACGGCCGCGAACTCGACACCGTCTGGTACCAGCACGAAGGCACCACGTCGACGTGCACCAAACCCTAAAACACGAACACAGAAGCCACAGGAACCGATCCGCCGCCCCACAACCCAGCCGCACCCAGCACATGAACCTGAGTCCTACGAACTCGCCGGGCAGCTTCCCACTATTCGAGCGCATTGGCCTTCGGACTCGTCACTGAACTACGCCAGGATTCTGGGAACTGACCGACGAAGAACAGGCCGCCGTCGACGACGCCCAGGCCGCACTCGACGAAGCCGCAGACGGGGGTGCGCTCCCGCATCTGATGACTGTCGCGGCGCTCCTCGAAGAGCACCCCGCCTCATATCTCCTTCCCGGCACCGACCTCCGCATCGAGAGCGAGGCCGAGCACGAAGCAGACGTCCACGGCATCCCGCAGGACAAAACGATCCCCGGCAACACCAAGACCAGCCCCGA
Source organism: Streptomyces sp. NPDC001002 (assembly GCF_053599215.1). Lineage (NCBI taxonomy): Bacteria > Bacillati > Actinomycetota > Actinomycetes > Kitasatosporales > Streptomycetaceae > Streptomyces > Streptomyces sp. NPDC001002. The sequence goes on from NZ_JBSFLV010000113.1 coordinate 10,645, forward strand.
CAACTTCGATGCAGTACAGACCGAGCACCACCTCGACACCAGTACTCGTCCCGGCGCGGACATCCACCCCACGGCCTCACCCCGGCACATCCGTTTGGAGAGGTAGATCATCGAGCTGGACGTATCCTTCGTGCCGTGACGGCGATATACGTGCTGGACGGCAGCCAGGTGAGGACGCTGGAAGACTTCTGGCGACTCATCGGCGAGGCGGTCAATGGCCCTGGAGGCTACTTCGGCAAGAACCTCGACGCCTTCGCTGACTGCCTCAGCGGCGGCTTCGGGCAGCCCGACGATGATGACTACGTTGTTGAATGGCGTGACCACCAGGCGTCTCGCGGGTATCTGGGCTATCCGGAGACGGCTCGCCAGCTGGAGATTCGCCTCTCCCGGTGCCATCCCGCGAACCGTCCTGCTGTCAGCGCGGATCTGGCTGCGGCGCATACAGAGCACGGGCCGACCGTCTTCGACTGGCTGATCACGACCTTCGAGGATCGTGCCCCTGGCGTCCTGCGGCTTCAGTAACCATCAATGCCTGGTCCTCACCGCTGTGGCAAACGGCCCCCATCGACGTGTTCGGCGAGATAGATCATGGTGGCTTCGGGGTCCATGCCGAACGTGGCGGCGACGAGCTTGTCGTGGAGGTGCTCGACGATGTACTCGCGGACCGCGCCGGCGTCCCAGGAAGCCCGGCACAGAAGGTGCTGCATGCCGTGCGGAGTCGCTTCCCCGACCCACTCCGCGATTGTCCAGCAGTTTTTGCGCGGGAGGTCGGACAGCAGGCTCAGCGCCAACTGCCCGGCTCGCAGCCGGGGTTCGACCCGCACGAACCGTCCCGCGATCCGGCCCATGGCTACCTCGAACGCTTCCCGCCAACGGCCGGGATCTATGCTGCGACCTGCGGCCACCGTCTCGTCGGTTGTCCACACAACTCACGATGATCAACGGTGGCCGTGCCCGTCTCCGTACCCGCCCCTGCACACCACCTGATGATCATGCGGTGGCCGCGCCGTGCCCGGCCGCGACACACCGCCCGATCGCTTACCCGGCAACGGTCTTGTCGAAGAGCCGGTTCCGACCTGGCCGCTGGGGTGGGTTCAGTCGCGAGCGCCAATCGTACGGCCGGTGGCGTGGAACAGACCCATCGGCAGCGCACCGACGGCCATGCCGAGCAGCGCCCAGCCTGGATGCCGCACCGGATGCGCGCCCCAAAGACATAGCCCGGCAAGCGCCAGGCCCGACCAGCCGGCGAGCACGTTGACCACCGGGGAGGATCCGAAGACGGTCGGGAACCGTTCCGCCGCGATGCCCTTGGCGAAGTGTGGGTACGCGTTGGCGGCCAGTAAGCCGGCCAGGAACGCGAGCAGTACCGCCTGCCACATGCCGGTCTCCATCCCGTTGCTGTGGAATCCGTTGACCCTAGAATCGGACTTGTGACTCCGATTAGAGGATACGGACTGATCACTCCGGTTGCAAGGAGTGGCCGATGACCACCGCCCGGCCCCTGCGCGCCGACGCGCAGCGCAACCGCGCGCGGGTACTGGCCGCGGCAGAGAAGCTCTTCGCGGAACGAGGTACGTCCGCATCGACCGAGGAGGTCGCCCGCGCGGCCGGCGTCGGTGTCGGTACCGTCTTCCGGCATTTCCCGAGCAAGGAGACGTTGCTGCAGGCGCTTGTCGTGGAGCGCCTTGCCAGGATCGCCGTCGACGCCCGCGAACATGCCGCATTGCCGGATGCAGGGGCGGCCTTCTTCGACTTCTTCACCTCCGTCGTCCGTGGCTCGGCAACCAAACTCGAACTCGTGGACGCACTGGCCGAATTGGGCATCCACCCGAACGAGGCCGTCGCGACGGTCGCCGAGGAGGTGACCGAAGCCCTGTCCGCTCTACTGCAGCAGGCGCAGCGGGCAGAGGCGGTGCGCACGGACGTCGGAGTCAGGGATGTCATCGCGCTGCTCGCCGGCGCCTCTCAAGCTCGCCGGTACGCTCCCGACGACCGGCCGCTAGCCGTCATTCTCGATGGCCTGCGCGTTCCGAACGCCCAATAGCGCCAACCCCCGCGGATCCGATGCCGGGCTGTCAGGCACGGGATGTCAGAGCCCCAAAGATCTCAAAGTGCGGCTGTCCTACTACGAGCAAGATCACGATCTACAGCTGGAGTATTGGGGGTTGGATCGCGGCCCCCGCCATATCTCTGCCTGCCGTCCGACGACGATCTCCTCGTCCGTCGACATCACCACCTGGCAATCCCCGCCCGGGCACGTGCGTTCCCGACCGCCAGCCGCTCGGTCGTTGGACCGCGCTCAGGCTGCCGGTTGGCACGCGTACAGCGGCGACTGGTCGTCTTGTTCCGGCCATGCCCGTCTCCCTCCGCCGCGGCAACACTGAGGGCATGGACATGGTCAGCACCGACGAGGTCACGGCAACAGAGCGGTTCGCCTACTGGCGCGAGGTGAACGCGAAACTCGCCGTGCCCTACGACCTGCGCTGCGACCCGCAGACGGAGCCCAACTTCCGGGCCCACGTGGGTTTCAACGCGTTCGGTCCCGTGCAGACGGTGCTGACGGCCGTCGTGCCGCACTCGGCCCACCGCACATCCAAACTCATCCGCCAGTCCGACCCCGGCGTGTTCGAACTGGGCTGCACCGTGCGTGGCGGCAGCACAGTGACCCAGAACGGCCGGCACGCGCATCAAGGCGTCGGAGACTTGGTGTTGACCGATACCTCGCGCCCTTATCAGGTCGAGCACGCGCCGCACATACCGGAGAGCCAGGTGATGCTCCTGCACGTCCCGCGCTCGCTGCTGCCGTTACCCGACCAGGACCTGCAAGGCCTGTGCGGAATGCGTATCCCCGGCGATCGCGGCATCGGTGCGCTGTCGTCACACTTCCTGCTCCAACTCGCCCATCACCTCCCCGAACTCAGCCCGTCGCAGACCGCCCGGCTGTCGACCCTGACCATCGACGTGCTCACGATGGCGCTCGCCGACGCGCTGGACACCTCAGGCACCGTGCCACCCCACACCAGGCAGCGCGCCCTGACGGCCCAGATCCATGCCTTCATCCAGCACAACCTGGGCGATCCACACCTGACCCCGGACGCGATCGCCGCAGCCCACCACATCTCCCTGCGCTACCTGCACAAACTGTTCCAGCAGAACGGGCACACCGTCGCCGGCTGGATCCGCCAGCACCGCCTGGAACAGTGCCGGAGCGACCTCGCCGACCCCCGACTCGCCGCCCGCCCCATCCACGCGATCGCCGCCCGGTCGGGCTTCACCAGCCCCGCGCACTTCAGCCAGGCCTTCCGCAGCGCCTACGGCCTCTCACCACGCCAGTACCGCCAACAGTCCACGACAGTGCACGCAGACTAAAGACCTTTACACGCATCCGTAACGACAGATCCTGGCCACGGTGCGCACCCTCTTGAGGAACAGCAGACAGGACGCCGCTGGGTGTTCAACCTGGGAAAGAGGAAATCCTATGCGCTTCCGAAGAGTTCTGTCCTTACTCGGGGTGATCTTCGCCGCTGTCGCCCTGTGCGCGGCAGCGGTCTCACCGACAGCCGCCGCAACGTCCACCACCTCGCGCTCCCTTTCCCCCACCTCCGCGCAGGGAATCGGTGTCGGAACCTGGGTAGACGGCTTCCGGACGCTCTACCAGTGCCCGGCCAACGGCTGTAACCAGGGGCAGGCGTACCCGGGCAACGACCTGGCCGACGTGTGTACCTGGCAGGGCTGGGACCTGGTCTACAACCGCGCCAACGGCCACACCGGCTTCATCGCACGGTCCAACCTCGGTAACGGCGCCCCCCCGTTCCAATCAGGACTGCAACAGCGTCGGGCACAAGGGCGGCGTCTACGCCAACGATGTGATCCGTCAGTGCCCCAGCGCTGTGTGCAACGCGGGCCAGGCGTTCGTCGGAAACGACATCGCCGCTATCTGCCGCATCAACATCGCCTCGGAAACCTGGGTCTGGGTCCTCAATCACGCCAATGGCCACGAGGGTTTCATCAGCATGACACCCTTCACCCTCCACTGGGAGGGCACCATCCCCCCTTGCTAGAACCCCGCAGGATGCTCCAACGACTGCAGCCACGGGTCCCGCTTTCTCTTCGGAAGGGGGCGGGGCTCTTCGCTGCCGGGCACCCGACTGTGACGGCCACCGCAGTACGCATGGTCGGGTCGCCGGCCGCACGATCACCAGCACCTTGCGACAAAGCTCCGGCAGCACCTCGCCCCCGACCCCCGCGGCAGGGCCCCTGACCTCGTGCGCGTCAGTCCGGCAGCCAGTGCAGCTCGTGCGCCAGGGTTTTGGCGACGGCACGGACGCGGCGGTGCAGCGGCGACTGTTCGCGCGGAAGGACCAGGTGGAACGTCAGGCCGGGCGCACCCCGCAGCGGTCGCCAGGTGAGACCGGACGGTTGTGCCGTGACCGCGGCTTCTCCGGCCAGGGCGAGAGTGACCCCGTCGCGCAGATCGCGCTGAGACATGTCGAAAGAGACTGCGGGCGTGTGGAATCTGGGGTGTGGTCGGGTGTCTCGGAACAGTGCGGACAGCTGATCGTGGATCACGGGGTTGGCCGAACGGTCCGGCAGGCGCAGCGGATACGCGGCCGCGTCGGCGATCTCGATCTCCGGGTGTTCGACCAGCGGATGGTGCTGCGCCAGCTGGACCCCGACGCGCTCACGCCGCAGCAGGAACCGGCGCACGCCACGGCCCGGCTGTTCACCGCGGGTGATCCCGGCATCGATGCGGCCGTCGGCGACCGCGGGAGAGATCTCCGGCGTCGCCATCGGGACCGCGCCGACCTCGAGTCCGCTCTTGCCGCGCACCAGCCCCTCCACCAGGGCCGGTACCGTCCCGGCCCCGGCGCTGAGGCTGTATCCGATGCGCAACGTACCCAGTTCACCGGCCGCCGCACTTCGGGCGGTGTCCCATGCCCGGTCCAGGGCCGCCAGCGCGGGCGGCGCGGACTCCGCCAAAGCCACACCGGCCGCGGTCAACACGACGCTCCGCGTGGTGCGGACCAGCAGGGCCGTACCGAGTTCCGCCTCCAACCGGGCGCATCCGAGCGCTGAGTGCGGGCTGTGCGATACCGATCCGGGCGGCCGCGCGGGTGAAGTTCAACTCCTGCGCCAGCACCAGGAAATACCGCACGCTGACCGTATCCGGCGCCACGTGCCCTCCCCGCCGATTGATAACGATCCGTTCTGAGCCTATCTCGTTCGGGTCTTTCCCTCGACCGCACATCGAGCTCTAACCTGCGCATATGACGATTCCACTGACCGCAGTACCCGTCGCCGGGATCGATCGATCTGAGTGTCAATCAGAAGTCGGACGTGTCCGGCCGAACACAGGAGGTTTGCATGGCCAAGGGTTACTGGGTCAGTGTCTACCCCGCCATTTCCGACCCTGAGAGGCTGACTGCCTACGACAAGCTGGCCCGTCCGGCTGTCCAGGCCGGGGGCGGGCGCCTCCTGTCCCGTGGCGGTCGCGTCGTCGCCCACGAAGCCGGAATCACGCAACGCGTCGTTCTGATCGAGTTCGACAGCTTTGAACAGGCCGTCGCAGCATACGAGAGCGAGGCATACCAGAAAGCGCTCGTGGCCCTCCCCGACGGCGTCGAGCGCGACTTCCGCATCACCGAAGGCATCGACTGACCGACGAGCCCAGCCATCGCTGAGCATTCGTCACCTGATACGCACACGATGCTGAACGACGACTCACGAGACGAGTTCGAACCCATGCTCCGCGTCCCGGTTCGTCGACGTCACTCACCCTCGCCCGAAGCGAACCGCCTCTCACACAACAGATCGGTCCACCGAACAGAAGGCTTCGATGACCAGAGGCGCATCCTGCAGCCATCTGCCGGGTGCCGGCGAACGTGGTCCAGGCACGCCGTCCAACCCCGACGCTGGCTCGCCCCGGCGGACCGAAGCTGTGCTGCGTCAGAACCCATGCGCCGGGCCGTGGCACAAGGCGCTTCAACCGGTCACAGACCGGGGACGTCCCTGACCCTCTTGAGCACCGAACTCAACCCGTCCACCACGGCGTTGTGCCGCCTCGCGTGTGCCGCCCGGTCCGCCGGCACCAGCCGCTCCGCGGCCTGCACGGCGTAGGCGTCCGGATCACCGAAGGCCGCCTGCGGGTCCTCTCCCGTCTCCGCACAGTGCACCGTGACCTCCTTGACCGCCTGGAGCACGACCGCGCGGTCCACACCCGGCTGCATCGCCAGCCGTACCTGGAAACGCGCCATCCACTTCTCGCGGTCCCTCTCCCCCGCCGCATCCGCCGTCTGGTCCTTCTTCGCCACGTGCTCTCCCGAGTGATCAGCGGCTGTCCGTCATGGAGTGGGACGCCACATCATCGGTGTGAGTTGCGGCTGCGAGGAGAGTTTCAGGTGACTGCCCGGGAAACCCCACCAGCCCTGCCGGCTGTCTGCTGACTGCCGACGCGCGGAAGCCTGACCCGGTTGCCGTGCCGGTGTGCCGCTCGGGCCGGCCCCATCGGCACACGGAGGCGCCGGCAGACGTTCCCGGGCACTGCAGGCCGGTCTCCGGCCGGCCCGGTCAAGGCGGCTCGTCATACTCCACACGGAACACCACAGGCGGATGTCTGTGGCGGTGGGGGCGGTGCGGGCGTTCTCGATGCGGGGTGTCTTGGCGTGGTGCCAGTTGCAGCGGCCGGCCAGCTCAGTGACCGTCAGCCCGGCGGTCTTGCGCAGGTCGCGCAGTCGTTGGGCAACTACCTCGCGCGCGCCCGTGCGGACGAGGTGGGAGAGGTGGGCATGAGCTGGCCTGTCCGGTGGGTGCTGGATCAGTGGATCTCGTGCTGGTCGTGCGGGGTGGCGAGCGCCCACACCGCCTCGAAGGCTTCGGCGCACAGCTTGGCGGCGGTGGGGTTCTCGATGACTTCGCCGCCGGCGGAGGCGCCGTCGCCGGTGAAGTGGTTCCACAAGACGGTGTGGTCGTCGAACAGCCAGAAGTCGTTGCCGGGCAGGGCGAGTTCGGATGCCTGACGGCGCGGTAGCCAGCGGACGTCCTCTCCAGCGCTGAGGTGCTCATCCCCGGGAACGCGGAGCGTCTGTCCATCCCGCCGAGCGAGGAGGAGACGGTGCGGGTCCAACAGGCGTGCGCGCCCCGGTCCGTGACAGACATGTGGCCGAGCTGCTCGACTTCCGGGACAGCACCCAGGACTGGCAGTCCCTGGTCCAGCCCGCGCTCACCGCCGGGGTTCCCTCGCATCGCGCAGCTCACCGGTCTGGACCCTCAGCTCATCGTCCAGGCTGTCGACGGCTGACTCCCGCCGAATCGGAGGGCTTGAGGGGACTTGAGAAGCAATTCCCGCGTGCCGATGCGCGTCGAGCCATCATGCCCCTGCCGAACGGCGGCTCATGATGGGTTCGGCCAGCAGTCTCGCCGTTCCGCAGAGGCTCTGGCCGTGCTGGGCGAAGAGTTCGTCACGTGAGTCGAAATGGCCGAGGTCGGTCCGGACGTAGGCCGAGAGGTCGCACGAAGGACCGTTGGCCGGGCAGACCGTCGTGCCGTCCCAGTCGATCGCCGTCCTGGACAACGCCTCGAAGAGCGTCTCCGAGCCACTGTTGGTGAAGCCACCGCCGGCGGCTTCATTCACATCGTCGAGGCTGCCGAAGAGTTCCGAGACCGTCAGCCACGGCGCGGCGGGACCTCCGCTCCGCGCTAGCCCTTCAATGCGGAACTCCGGCCATGCGAGCACGACTTGGTGCGGGATCAACCGATGAGCCCGGGGGAAACGCGGATACCAGAAGCTGCCGTCGACCACTAGGCCGCGCACGCACGTGGCCACTCCGATTGCCCGCGCGACCGCCTCCAGCACCGCCAACCGCTGGCTGCAAGAGCCCCGTCGCCGGCGCAGCACCTCTGAGACGGGCCGTTCGTCCTGCACCGAGTACACGGGCCGGACAGTCGCGGCGATCCACCCATGGGCCTGTCGCAGGGCTGCCGTTCGGCGTGCGCTCAACGCGTCTTGCGGGCCGGTCGGCAGGCCGAGATCGCTCAGGAAGGACGAGACGTTCGGATGCCGCCAGTCGAGAATCCGCGTCGGAGCCGTACCACCCACCGCCCCTCCCATGTCGGCTACGCGTGTGCGGACACGGCCTCGCGGCATGAGAAGCGAGCTTGTCATGACGGTGATCCTCTCCCCCAGCATCCACCCCGGATGGTGACCACCACCATGCCAGCATTTTTGAACGCGTTCAACTCCGGGGTGGCGTGAACCGACCATCGGGAGATGCCTGCCGTCCGGGCGTCCGACCGCCCGGACCACGGGCCGTCACCGGGCAGATGAGCCACAGGTCAGGCGCCGGGCGCTGCCGCCGATCGGGCCGTCCCAGTGTGCGGCCGCCGCGAGGACGGCGGCGGCCGCGCCCGTTCCGAGGACGGCGCCGGCGATGACGTCGCCCGGGTAGTGCACCCCGGTGTGAATGCGCGAATACCCCACAGCACAGGCCAGGAGTCCCAGAGGGACGGTGACGGGCGGGAACGCGGGCCCGACCGCAGCGGCGAAGGCGACAGCGGACGCGGTGTGCCCGGAGGGAAACGAGGCGGACGCCGGCATGGGGACATGCCGTGCCGGGAACGGCGAGTTCTCGGCACGGTGGGGGCGTGGCCGCCGTACAAGACGCTTGCCCAGGAGGTTCGCCGTGGTGGACGCGACGCCGATCGCCGCCACGCCGATCGCCGCGGCGCGGCGGGAGCGGCCGGGGCGCAGGGCAAGCGTGGCGGCGATCAGGAAGGAGACCTTGGAGTGATCGGCCGCTGCGGACAGGCGGCGCAATGCCGAGTCCAGTGCGGGTGTGCTGGTGACCGTCACGGCCTCGTAGAGGGCCTGGTCGAGGCTTGCGAGGTCGCGCAACAGGCCCTGCGATACTCGTTGCTGCCGAGTCTGACGGTCAATCATCGCTCTGCTCCTGGTTCTTGTCGCGTGAGGGAGCCGCTCGGTCGTGGTTCTCACGTGCGTGCGGCGACAGGTCGAAGGCAAGGCGCACGACGCGGTACCAGTCGACGGTCGGAGCGACGTACGGCGCCCCGGGACGTTCCCGCGGGACGCGGACCCGCAGCACGCCGGGTCGTATCGAGCACACGACGGGCGGCGGCAGGACGAGTGCCTCACCGTCGACGGCGACCGGAATGGTCTCCTCGTCGGACTCCACGACGACTCTGCGGGTCGTCAGGACCGTGATGCCGCTGGCCCGCTCCCCCAGCAACGCCACTTCGGCGGCCTGTACGGCGCCTCCGACCCGAACCGCGATCAAGCCGAGTTCGCCCGTGTCGAGCCGCTCCCTGCGGCCACCGGTCAGCGGGTCGGCGCGTGCGTAGGGGTTGTTGCTGACCAGCACCGCTTGGGGCGTTTCCAACCGCTCTTCGTCGGTCCGGGCACTGAGTGCGGCGCCCGCCTCGCCCGCCAGCAGGTCCGGCAGCTGGTCGAGCGCGGTGACCGCTTTGGCGCCGCGGTAGTCGGGGTTCTGCACGATGTGGGCGTACGTACCGAATGAGGCGGTGTTGACGAACGGCCGGCCGGAGATGTCCCCGAGGTCGACGCGGAGTTCGACACCGTCCGAGAGCGCGTCCAGGCTGCTCACCGGATCGTCCCGGTCCAGGCCGAGGTCCATGGCGAAGTGGTTGCGGGTGCCGGCCGTCACGACCATGAACGGCAGACCGTGTTCGGCGGCCACTCCCGCCACCAGGGCCTGGGTGCCGTCGCCGCCGGCCACACCGAGCAGGTCGGCTCCCTCGGCCACGGCCTGCCGGGCCAGTGCCACCGGGTCCGGATCCGTGTCGAGGTCGAGCACGATCACTCGCGCGCCCAGCGCTTCGGCCCGCTCCACGAGTCCGTGCTGCACGACCTTCCCGCCGCCCGACTTCGGATTCATGATCAGCACGGCCCGGCGGGGCGGCCGCACCGTGCGGGTGTGCATGCCGCGCGGCTTGCGCAGACGGCGCAGGGCACTGCGCGCGCAGCCGAGCGCGGCCGTCCACCCCGCGAGGGCGATCACCGCGACCACCCACAGGCCCGACACGGCGTACAGCACCAGGACGCCGACGGGTGCGGTGATCGCCAGCAGCGCGCCGAGGATCCGGGCGAATCCGCGGTGCGCCAATGCCCACCACAGGCCCGCGCCGGCCAGTCCGAGACCCGCGAGGCCCAGCAACAGGACGAACCAGTGGTTGGCGCCGGCCACCACTGCGGCCACCGCGCCCGCGATGCACAGCAGGGCGAGACGGGCGAGAGCCCGCGCCGAACCGAGGCCCTTGTCGGATCCGTGACGCTGCGTTTCGCGTGTCGTTCCGGTCTCGTTCAACGTCGATTCCCCAACATGGATGAGGCGGCCGGCCGCGATCACACGGCGGCCGCCGCGTCTGCTCGTCACACCTGCGCTTCTGGTCGGTGTCCATGGAATCTACGCGGTGTGCCCCTTCTCCTCGACCGGGCGGGATGGACGGCTCGGGCTCATGCCGCGAAGCGGATCGCGGGGGCGTGTTACTTGACGGTGGCGCAGCCCCCTCCCTCCCCGCAGTCGAAGGCGAAGTCTTCTCCCGCATAGCCGAAATCGACCAGCCCGGATCTACCCGCTTGCCATTGCGGCAGACCGACAGCGGGGAGGCTCGGGCGTTCGGTGCGCGGCCAGCCGGTCATCGCGCAGCTGCCGCCGCGTCGGGGTTGGGCCGGCCCGGACTCCGAACGGGAACGATCATGTCGCCCGGACACCGTGGGATGCGCACCCGTGAGGGGAGTCTCCGGGCCGAACCCGGTCGGACCTCTGTGGAGTTTCCGCTCAGGACGACTGCCGGGGCGGTGGCGACGTGCCGTCAGCCGTCGGGACGGCGGCGAGCGATTCGAAGTACTCGTCGAGCAGCCCGATCAGGTGGTCCACAGCGTGCTGTTCGTCTTCGGCGGACCACGGTTCCGCGGGGATGTCATCAGGGAAGGCCAACAGCAGGACCAGCCGTGTCCAGACCAGGTTGGTGCCGTAGCCCAGTCTGTCGGCGAGCCACTCCTGAAACCCGTTCAGCAGGTCTCCTGCGGCGGCGATGTCGTAGCCGGTGAGGAACCCGGTCACCGCCTCGAAAGTGTCGCGACGGACGTACATACGTGGATGCGTCTTGAAGATCTCCCAGAAGTCCTGGCGGGACTGCGCCGGCTTGCGCATGGCCCGCCCCGCACGACTCCAGGCCGGGGGAACGTCCGAAAGGTCGCTGCCGGCACCCCACGTGGAGTACAAGACGACTTCCGGCCCCACGCCCAGCGCGGCCAGGAGCCTGTCCGCGCGCGCGGTCGGGTCGATCGGACCCAACGTCCGGGTCCAGATGTGCGTGCCCGGAGCGTCCCCCTCGTGATGGGTAGCGGCGAAATCCGTGCCCCCCAGCACGAAGAACGCCGCTCGGACGCTGCCGTGTCCGTCCCACGACGTCTCGACAGTGAGCCTCAGCCGCCGCGCTACCGCGTCCAGGTCCACCGAGAGGTAGGCGAACGAGTACAGGGGCCACCCGACGCTCTGGAACATCGAGGCCTGCTGGGCGGGATTGGCATGGGGTCCACGCGCGGGCTCCGTCGCGGGCTCCCAGCCGTCCTCGGCATCCGGTACGTACATCAGTTCAGTCACAGGGCCAGTCAACCAGCCTTCGGCGGCCTTGATGTGACGATCCGACGGCAGTCTCACACTGTCCCCGACCGGCCGTTCCTCCTTCCGGACGGGCCCGTCGGGTGCCCCGACGATCTCTATGACCTGCGTCGGTTCTACCGCAGGAAAAACTCGTAGCGCCGGGCGCCGTCTGCGGCTCGCGCGAGGAAACGGTGCACGGCGGCGGCCGGACCGTACGTGAGACCGGCAGTGGTTCGCCGAGGGCGGCCTCGACGTCCTGGTGCACCAACGCCCACCGGATCCTGGGGAACCACCAGGCACAGTATCGGCGGCGGCTGACTGCTGGTGCAGGTGACGCGCATTCCGTCCAGGCGCCGCCGAGGCACTCCCCGGCGCGTCTGCCCAAGTACTCCACCCGCACCGGAGCCTCTCAAGTGCCGCCTGCACGACATCCCGTCCATCGGGGTCGGCATGGACGAGATCAGCGAACGCCGTCTGCCAGCCGTCCCGATGGGTGCTGATCAGACCGAAAACGCCCTTCGCTATGAACGACAGCCGACGGTCACGGAAGAAGCCGTTTGCGACTTGCGCGAATTGGTCCCCGCCATCACCCCACGCCGGATCCCGGACCCAGGCCTGAAACGGCTCATCGCCCGCGCCCGCACACCAGGCCGCCGACGCCATGACGAGCATCGGCTGCCTCCGCGGGAACAGGACCGGCGGATGACAGGTGGCAGGTGGCAGGCGAGATGAATGCCCTCAGCTCATCCGCCGACCCCGACCACACCGACGGCCACCAGCCCCGACCGCCAGTCACGATCCGGCAACATGTGCACCCGGCAGCCGTGGTGGGGTCACGGCAGGCCCGACCACGAGACCCACCACGGTCCTGGGGAGCCCTGCGCGATCACGCCTGCGCACCGTGTGCGCAATGCACCGCGCAGAAGGCTGCACAACGCGCTCCGAGATCCTGCGCAGTTGGCCGGCGGGCCCGGCTGCGCAGCCCGTCTGCGCGGACCGACTGCGCAGCTCATCCCGGTCTGCGCACTGACCGGCTGACGCCCAACAGGCGCCGCCGGCACGCCTCTTGAGCAGCTGCGCGGCACGCCACCAGCGGGCGGTCCGAAGACACTGCTGCCCCTGCCGCCGTCCTAGCGGATGCCGCCCCCACCCATCCCCGTCGGCGGCGTGGTCGGGGCCATGGTCGGGCCCACCACGACCCCGACCACGGTGTTTGTGTCCCGTCCATGGCCATTCTCACTTCGGCCCCGTATGCCCTGGATCATCCGCACTCCGAGAAGAGCCGGGGGGACTGTCTGGTCAGCAGGCTTGCGGCCCGCTGAGCGGTGCAACCCCAGCCGGACTCCGCGCAGGGCAGGACCCTATGGGCCGGGGTCAACCCCGTGAGACTGCGCGTTCGGGCTCGGGCGCCCTTTCGCTGAGACCGAACCGGCCGTGGAATCTGCGCGGGAAGCCGGGCGCGTACCAGGCCGGGGGGCCGAGCAGGCGCATCGCGGTGGGAACGAGCACACCACGGGTTGCCGACCGGGCTCTGTGTCGTGTCGGACTTCGGCGTCAAGGAGCTGACGAAGCTGATCCGTGGGCCGTCCGGGCGGCTGAGGTTGGCGCTGCCGGAGCTGTCGTTGCCGTTGAGGTTCCTCTGGAGCGTCGCGGAGACCTGGCGGCTCTCGCCGCGGTGCGCAAGCAGTGGGTACGCCGCAGCCAGGGCGGGGGCTCCAAGGGACCGGGAGCCTACGACTGGACCTGGTTCGGGTCACCCTGCCTGGACAGTTACCTGCTGATCGAGGGGGCTAGTTTGGTGAAATAGTCCTGCGATGGGCTGAGCAGCTCGTTTTACAGCAGGGCCCATATTCCAGGTACCCGGTAGGGAGGGAGAACTGTGCTCCTGAGTGATGCCGAGTGCTGGCTGATACAGCATCTGCGGATGGAGGCCGGGCCGCGCGCCAGGACCCCCGGCTGGACCCATGCCGGCGTGGCTGGCCTTCTACTTGAGCACGGACGACTGTTTACTCCCGCCGAGCGTCCAGGTAGCGACCAGACCCTTGGCCAGCCAGGGCAGTGCTATCTCGAGTCCATCACCTGGGCCCGGACATCCAGCCCTCAACTCGCCTATGTCGAGGGCTGGGCCTGGGGAGTCGGTTGGCCTACCGAACACGCATGGTGCGCCGGCCCGGGCGCAGTTGCTCTCGATCGCACGTGGCGACGCCCCGGCGCTGCTTACCTCGGGCTACCTGTGCGCGCGGAGGAAGCTGCCCGGATCATGCGCAGGCAAGGTGAGACGTTGCTCGTCAGACCCGACGGGTACGCCTCAGAACAGGCCGTGCAGTGGATTCGCCAAGGAATACCGCAAGGCCTCTTGGCCGACGTCGGCCGCCCCGTTCCACGCTCCTGACCAGAGAATGCGGTAGAGGTCTCCCGACAGGGCGTCATGCCCCCCGTGAGGACCGTCGTTCACGGGATTCGAGCCAAGACTCACTTCGCGTCGCCGAGCGACCCTTCGACATACGGACTGCCGCAGGTGGTCGAGGATACGTCCATGAACCGTCCAGCCACTCCCAGCGACCGCCAGGCCCCAGAGAGCCGAAATGAGGACATCTCAGCAGCCTCACGGCCCTCACCCAACCCGCCCGCGCCGTCCCCCGAACCACCGGCGAGCCGCACAGCGCACTTACGAGACCGGGATCAACAACGCAGAAGGGGCCCAGCATCGTGCCTAACGTCAAAGTCACCTACGACAAGAGCGTGAACGCGGCGTACATATACTTCACCGACCCGCGGGTCAACGTGAGATCAGCACATACCTATCCCTGCGATCCGATCGACGTCGACGGCGTGATCAACCTCGACTTCGACGACCAGGGCCGTCTCATCGGCATCGAGGTCCTAGCCGCCACTTCGAAGCTCCCCGCCTACCTGCTCCATGCCGCCGAGCAGCTGGACTCCGAGGGAAGTTGAGCCCGGGAGCAGTCCGGCGAGTGCCCCTCAGCACAGCCACCAGCGCAGGTTGGAAAAGGCTCAGTGGCTCCGGCACGTGTGCGCTCCGGAGCCACTCATTCCAGCGACGTCACGCGGCGAAGCCGATGTTGGTGACGTACTCGTACTGGCCCCACTGGGAGCCGAGGTCGACGACCTGGTCCACCCAGGCGTCGTCCAGTTCCTGGTCGTCGTCGGCCGCCCACGCGGCGACGATCCTGTCCCAGCGGCGCACGTTCATCGTCCGGAACTCCACCGGCCGCTGGTAGGGGCGGCCCACCTGGGACTGGTTGAGAGGGTGGAACTCCACCCGGGTGCCGCGACCATCCCGGTTGAGGCGGGTGAGCAGGTGGCGGGCGACGTTCTCGCGCCGCACGGTGCGGTAGGCCCGTTCGATTGCGGCGAGGTTCTTGCGTGAGGGGGTACGGGTGCCGTTCAGCCACGCGCGCAGCGTGCGGGCAGTGACGGTGAGGCCGGCGGCGCGGGCGGCAGCCTGGGCGTGGTCGGTGCGGGTGAGGTAGTGCAGGCGGGCGAGCAGGCCGCGGCGGGCGGTGATGGGGGTGGCGATGTAGCCGGCGAGGGCGTCCAGTTGGCGGGCGACGGCTTCGTGGCCCTTGATGCCGCGGGCGCCGAACTTGCCGAAGTCGAGATTGCGCTCAGGCATGTCTGGCCTCCTCCTCTTCTGTCGTGCCGACGGTGTAGACGTCCTTGACCTTCACTTCGGTGACGCCGCGGCCTTCGGGGAAGACTGCGTGCCAGTCGCCGGTGACGTGGAGTTCGTCGGTGCCCATGGCGCGGACGACCAGGAGGCCTTGGTCGTAGGCGCGGTGGGCTTTCCACCAGAGGTTGGCGAAGGCCTGGGAGCGGATGAGGTGCATCCAGTCGGTGCGGTAGAGCTCCCGGTTGTAGTTGGACTCCCCGAGGGTGGAGACGAACTTGGAGTACATGGCCTTGACGTATTCGAGGGTCACGTCGTCGTCGGCGGCGATCGCCTGGTCGCGGGCGTCCTTGAGGGCGATGCGGAACTTCTCCAGCAGGCCCTCGGTCGCGCCGGAGGTCCAGGACTCGTGGATCTCCGGCGGCTCGCACAGGCCGTATGTGGGGCCGGAGATCCGCAGGAGGAGGCGCAGGGTTGGTTCGGTCACCCATAGGGCGCCGCCTTCGTCGCGGTTGCCGATGGGGTTGGGCAGGACTTGGTCGTGGTCCCAGTGGGGTGGGGTGATGAGGTGGATGCCGGCGCGGCGGCGGTCGTGGTGGTTGCCGCTGGAGTGTTCCAGCTGGCCGAGCGGGAGGTGGGTCTTAAGGGCGCTCAGGTAGGCGCCGTTGATGTCGAGGGCGGTCACCTCGTGTTCGCCGGGCGGGAGTTCGGGGCGGGCCCATTTCGGGCGGGCTTCCCAGATCTGGTCGGCACCGCGTGCGGTCTGTTTGCGCAGGACGTCGGGTAGCCACGGGTGGGCGACGAGGTCGTAGCGGCCGCCTTTGCGTGTGTGGTCCAGGAGTGCCATGGCATCCGGGATCGCGCGCTTCACCAGTGCCGCGGTCGCGGCGTCGGCGTCACCGGCGTGCTCGGCCAGGGCGGCCGCGACGGCGGATGCGATCAGGTTGGGGGTGTCGGCGGTCTGCATACGGCGGCCGACCGGTACGACCTTCACGCCGCGTCCGGTCTGCCGCCTCGGCCGGTCTGCGGGTGCCGGGCGTCTGGTCTCGGCGTGCCCGGCCGGTTCGGCGGTCGGGGTGGCCTCGGGGGCAGGGATGGGCTGGGCGGGTCCGCAGTCGGCGGGGTCCAGATGCTGGGGGAACCCTTCGACCTGGTGGCGGGCGGGTTGCCCGCACAGTACGCAGGGCTGGGGCGCGGCGAGTTCGTCGACGTCGTCGAGGTCGAGGGGTTCGTCGGCCTGCGCCGATTCCTGTGCGGGTTCGACGGCGGGTTCTGCGGTTGCTGCGGTGTTCAGTTTGGTACGGGCTCCCTCCAGGAAGTACGCGTACTTCTCCCGCACTTCGCCGTTGGGGTCGCGTCCGGACTCCCAGCCCCCGATTGTGGACGCGCCGACGCCCAGGGCTTGCGCGAGTTGAGCGCGTGAGACGTTCAGTGCCTCCCGCAGCGGGCGGCGCTCTTCGACGGGCGGCAGGGGGGTTTCCTGCCTGGCGCGGGCGAGCAGGGCGTCGATCGCCTCGAAGTCGGTCATCGGGCTCCCCCGTTGTGCACGGCGGCGGCCCGGCGGGCGCGGGGTGCGGTGCGGGCGGCGGGACGGCGTCGTTTCCTGGGCAGGGATTCCGTGGCCCGGGTGGGGCCGGCGAGCAGTTCCAGTACGTCGATGCCGTAGTGGGCGGCCACGACGTCGCAGTCGGCCAGGCTCCAGGCGGCCGCTCCGGACTGACGGCGGCTCACCTGAGCCTGGCTCACTCCCAGCGCGGTCGCGAGATCGACCTGGGACTCACCCGTCGCATACAGGAGCGCGGCGATCGCCGATCGCACCCTTTCCTCCAGGGCCATGCTCATAGTGGAAAGTATACAGGATATGTGCATGGATGATGCGGAAATTGCAATCCTGCGTGTTCGGTGCTGCTGGTCAGGTGCCTGGCAGGTGTGGTGGAAGATGTCCGGATGCCGCATGTGACGCTGCGTCCGCATCAAGTCGAGGCCGTTGACTCGGTCGTCCGGACGCTCTCCGCGCTCCCCGGCGACCGTATGCCTGCCGACGGGCTCAGGGCGCAGGTCGTCGCCGCCACCGGATCCGGGAAGACGCTGATCGGTGTCGAGTCCGCGCGCCGGCTGTCCGCCCGCCGCGTGCTGGTCCTGGTGCCCACCCTGGATCTCCTCACCCAGATGACGCGTGCGTGGCGTCAGGGCGGGCGCAGGGGCGCGATGGTGGGGGTGTGTTCTCTGCGCGGGCAGGAGAGCGAAGGCGTGCCATGCACGACGGATCCGGCCGAGCTGACGGCGTGGACGTCGGGGCCGGATCCGGTGACGGTGTTCGCGACCTACGCCTGTGTCGGCCAGGGTGTGGTGCAGCAGGCGCACGCGGCCGGACTGCCGGTGTGGGACCTGATGGTCGTGGATGAGGCGCACCGGGTGAGCGGTGACGCGGGCCGGCCGTGGGCCGCCGTGCACGACCAGCAGCGGATTCCGGCGGCGCGGCGGCTCTACATGACGGCGACGGCGCGTGTCTGGGAGGCGGAGGGCGACGCTGGGCGGCTGGTGGCGAGCATGGAGGAGGACTCCCCCGTCTTCGGGCCGGTCGCCTACAGGCTGCGGCTGTCGGAGGCGATTCGGCGGGGGCTGGTGGCTCCGTATCAGGTGCTGTGTCTCGACATCCGTGACCCTGCCCTCCACGCCGCGCTGACGAATGAGGACGCGGGCTCCGACGCCGTGCGCGGGGCCCGGCTGGCGGCGGTGCAGACGGGGCTGATGCGGGCTGGTGCCGAGGAGCGGTTTCGGCGGGTGCTGTCTTTTCACAGCCGGGTGGGTGAGGCGGAGGCGATGGCGGCCGCGGTGCCCGTGACGGCGGCCCGGCTCGCCCACGACGACCCCGGCACGTTCCCGGCCGCGGAGCGGGTGTGGGCCGACTGGCTGTACGGCGAACACCCGCCGCTGCGCAGGCGCCGGGTGCTGGAGGAATTCGCGTCGGACGTCCTGGGCGGGCCGGAGTTCGAGGGGCGGGATGTTCCCGCTGCTCTGCGTGTGCTGAGTTCCGTGCGCGTCCTTGGAGAAGGCGTCGACACGGCCGAGTGTGACGCGGTGCTGTTCGCTGACGCGCGCGGGTCGATGATCGACATCGTGCAGATGGTCGGGCGGGCGCTGCGGATGCGACCGGGCGCGGGGAAACTGGCCACGCTGATCGTTCCGGTGTTCCTGGGACCGGACGAGGATCCCGACGACATGCTCACCTCCACCTCGCTGAGCACTCTCGTGAAGATCCTCGGGGCACTGCGGTCCCACGATACGGAGACGGTCGAGGCACTCGCCGACCCCCGCATCCGCAACAGCCGGTCCCGGACCGGACAGGACGGTGCGGAGGGCGAGTCCGAGAACGAGAACGAGAGTGAAGGCGAGTTCGAGGGCGAGGGTGGGGGTGAGGGGCGGGGGCAGGGCGTCACGCGGGTGAGCGGGGCGGCTGCCGGGGTGCTGCGGTTCGGTGAGCAGCGGGATCCGTCCGCGCTGGCACAGTTCATCCGGCTGCGCGTCCTCGATCCCGAGGGCGCGTACTGGCGGCGGGGTGTCGAGGCCGCGACACGGTGGCTACGCGAGAGGGGCGACGCCGAACTCCGGGTGCCCTACCTGTTCGTGGCACCTCAGGAGTGGGGCGCGGCCGGAGGATATCCGCTGGGGATGTGGATCGCCGATCAGCGCCGGTACTACGCCGCCGGCACCCTGGAAGCCGGCCGCGTCGCCGAGCTCGAGGCGCTCGGGATGGTGTGGTCGGTGCACGCGTCGGCGTGGGACGCCGGCCTTGAGGTCGCCCGCTCGTACGCGGCCGTGCACGGGCACTTCTTGCCGCCGGCGTCCGCGGTGTGGGGCGGGGACGGCTTCCCCATCGGGGTGTGGGCGAAGAACCAGCGCGCGGCCGCCCGCAGGACACAGCACAAC
>NZ_JBSFLV010000114.1:0-29674 GCF_053599215.1 Streptomyces sp. NPDC001002
ACTAAACTACACCCGCGTAAGACGCCGGTTGAGCCGGTGTCGAATGCCCGCTCACTCTACCTCATGCCTGGCCCCCGGCGCTGAAGCCGTGGGGCCAGGTGGCGTTTCGGAGGGTGGACGCGCGTGCGGCGGGCGGGAGTTGGGGCGTACGGTGGAGACGTGGAAGAGGGTCCGGGCGGGACCGGAGTGCCGCCTGGTGAGTCGTCTCTTTGATCCCGTAATGTGGCTTTTCGTCGTCAGGTCAGCAGCAGCCAGACGCGGCTCTTGGGGAAGGGACTCATGGACTTGATGGAGCGCACCGTCGTCCGTTGTGCGGACGGGCACGTGTTCAGCACCGCTTCGTTCCCGATGCAGCAGGCCGAGCGGCTCGGCCCCGGCCGGCTCGTGCGGTGTCCGCGGTGTGCCCGGCTCCGCAGTGTGGTGCCGGTCAGCCTTGAGAAGCAGTAAGCGGCAGTAGGGAAGCGACAAAGAAGCAGGCGCGCGGGTCCGTCCGATTGTGGTCGGTCCGCGCGTCTTGCGTATCCTCGGGGCGTGCTTCTCTCAGACAAGGACATCCGGGCCGAGATCGACTCCGGGCGAGTACGGATCGATCCCTACGACGAATCCATGGTGCAGCCGTCCAGTGTCGACGTGCGCCTCGACCGCTACTTCCGGGTGTTCGAGAATCACCGCTACCCCCACATCGACCCGTCCATCGAACAGGCGGATCTGACGCGGCTGGTGGAGCCCGAGGGCGACGAGCCGTTCATCCTCCACCCCGGGGAGTTCGTGCTCGCCTCGACGTACGAGGTCATCAGCCTCCCCGACGATCTCGCCTCGCGCCTGGAGGGGAAGTCCTCCCTCGGCAGGCTCGGCCTGGTCACCCACTCCACCGCCGGCTTCATCGACCCGGGCTTCTCCGGTCACGTGACCCTCGAACTCTCCAACCTCGCCACCCTCCCCATCAAGCTCTGGCCCGGCATGAAGATCGGCCAGCTGTGCATGTTCCAGCTCAGCTCGGCGGCGGAGTTCCCGTACGGGAGTGAGCGGTACGGCTCCCGCTACCAGGGGCAGCGCGGGCCCACCGCCTCCCGCTCCTTCCTCAACTTCCACCGGACGCAGGTGTGAGCATGAGCGACATACGGGAGAACCTGAGCTACGAGACGTTCGGCGTCGCCGTGCGCGAGCTCGCGCAGACCATCGCCGACGACGGGTACGAGCCCGACGTCGTCCTCAGCATCGCCCGCGGCGGCGTCTTCGTCGCCGGCGGGCTCGCCTACGCCCTGGACTGCAAGAACATCAGCCTCGTGAACGTCGAGTTCTACACGGGCGTAGGCACCACCCTCGAAATGCCCGTCATGCTCGCGCCCGTCCCGAACGTCATCGACTTCTCGGACAAGAAAGTCCTCATCACCGACGACGTCGCCGACACCGGCAAGACCCTCAAACTGGTCCGCGACTTCTGCCTCGACGCGGTCGCGGAGGTACGCAGCGCGGTCATCTACGAGAAGTCGCAGTCGCTGGTGAAGTGCGAGTACGTGTGGAAGCGGACGGACGAGTGGATCAACTTTCCGTGGAGCGTTTTGCCTGTAGTACGTAAGTCCGGCGAGCCGATCACTCCGTCGAAGGAAGCGCTCTGACCTGCACTCACCGCTTACCCGCGCGCTGAAGACGAACCAGGGCGCCGTTCCTCGATGGTTCATCGAGAGGCTCTTGGCCTATCCGAGCGAGGGGGTCATGCGGGCGTTTGCGGGTCTGAAGCCCTCTCCAGGAGAACGGGGGGATCAGGCGAGGTGGGCACGGTCACCTGTCTCTGGGCAGATCGAGTCAGGTGCGGTTCGCCTTGGCTTGCGTGCGGAGCTGCAACCACGTGAAACAGGAGCCGAGCCGAGTACCCACCACTCCTACCAAGGCTCCATAGACGGCTGCTCTCCCCTGATCCATAGGCGCATTCTCGTGCCTAGGGGAGGGCGCGATGGGAGTTTCACTCATGGTGACGGGCGATCGGCTCTTCCTCAGGCAACACCACACGGCGGTGCGCAGACCTGGAGGCATGGCCGCATCTTTATCAGCTCGATCATGGGGAACTGCCCGCCTGCGCCAACCCCAGGTGCGCCACTGGCAGTCGGTCGTCGAGGTTCGATCCTGACTGTCATCGTTCGCTGCTGTTGGTGCCAGCCGGTGATGTCATACATCAGTGGGCCGCTTGACGCCTCTCGCGATCAACAGTAGGGCGATGCGCTCAGCGCGCCACTGCATGACCCGCCAGGTACTCTGCCAACACCCATGAGGGTGCGCCAGCGCAGATGTCGCCCACAAAGTTGACAAGGGTAGTCATCCAGCCTCGAAGCCGAGACTGCCGGTTAGCGAACATAGTCGTCACCTCTTCCTGCGTAGAAACAGGCGTGTTGTCTGAGGTCGACCAGGAGCGGTGACGCACAACGAGCGCAAGCGTGCCAAGCAGCGCGGAACCTAGCAGTGCCGGGCTCAGCGCATCGCCAGCGCTAAGCATGCCACTGGGCTGACCGTCGTGGCAGCGATGTCACCGTGGGTTCAAATCCCGATGAGATCGACCCCTGACCAGCCAACTTGGTCGGGGGTTGTTCTCGTGTGGTCGCACCGTGATTGCCCGTAGTTCCCCGTGGCTTCCTGCTCGATCGGGCACGTGAGGGGCACGGTAGCCTCACGGCATGACCGCACAGCCACGGATCGGCTCCGTCTGGGCTCGACGCGTCCCGGATTACCCGCAGCACGACCGCGACTTTCGTGTGACTGGGGTGTTCACCAAGGGTGATGTCACCTACGTCGAGGTTGAGGATCTCGAAAGCGGCTCACTGAGCAGGGGACTGCTTGAGTACATGCTCGACTACGCGAAGCCCCTGACTGGCGGCGGTGGCACGGTGTACTGATCCTTGGCCTGGACCTCGTCGAGCCTTTCTTAACCCACCACTCAGGACGGGCTAGGAGCACCCCGCGCACGCCACACTCGGCCGGCACTCGCGAACGGCGCCCCCGCCATCTCGGAGCCTGAGCGCCCCCGCCGGAGGCTCGTTCTGACCGTTGCCGCTCTCTGCGGTGCTCGGCTCACGGCCTCCTGGCCCTATCCACGGGTGGGCGTGCGTCGGCGCAGCGCGGGCGGAGCGGAGCGCAGCCGGGGCTTGACGCAGGCTGCAAAGACCAAGGAGATCACCGTCTCGACTCTGCTTCAGCTCTTGCCTGATCTGGAGCGGCAGAGGGATGAGTTGAAGCTGGAACGGGCACGTCACAGCAAAGGTCGACAGCAGTCGAAGGAGAACAAGGAAGCGGTCTGAGCTGCGGCGGTTCTGAAGGCGGGAGAGAACCTCTCGCCGGCTCGGCGAGGGGTGGCCGGGGTGGCCCTGCCGGCCGCCGGTTCACAGCTCCACTCAGGTTCCGCCATCCGGCCCGTACGAGGATCATTCGCACCGTGGACGACGTGCGGGACGGTGTCATCGGTGTGTGGCGGGTCAGTTGGTCCGGCCGGGTCATGGGCTACGTGCTGGCCGCCGGGCCGGCTTGCGGGGCGTTGGTCGCCTGGTGGGGTGCGCTCTCTCACCTGGATGCGCAGTCTGTGGACTCCGCGGGGATCGCCACCGCTGTCGCGTCCGGGTTCGGCCTCTTCGCCTGGTGGGGGCTGTTGCGCGTGCGCCTGGAACTCACGGCGGACCTGATCGTCATGGTGAATCCCTGGGGTACTCAGCGTCTGCCATGGTCGCGGGTCAGCGCGGTGAGTCTCGGTAATTGGGGTGCGCGGTTCCACACGACGGACGGGTTCGTGTACACGGCGTACGCCCTGAGTGATCTGGCGGGTGGGACTCGGCAGGATGAGCGGTTCGGCGAGGTGCGGCGGGTCGTCGATGCTCAACTCCCCGGTGGGCAACGGTTTTGAGGTGCTTGGTCGAGGCGGGGCTCGGCCGTGGGTTCGCACGGCCCCGGGCCCCGTACGGGATCTTGAGGCCACGAGCAGGCCGTGGCAGGCTCATGCCGCATGATCGATGAATTCGCCAAGGACAACCTGCACCGGAGACTGCGGCGGGACCGCGAGGCGCTGCTCTGGAAACTCGACGGCGTGTCCGAATACGACGCACGCCGGCCTCTGACGGCAACCGGGACCAACCTCCTCGGCCTGGTCAAGCACGTGGCCTCCGTCGAGGCCAGGTACTTCGGCGAGGTCTTCGACCGCCCCTCCCCGGAACCGCTGCCACGGTGGCAGGACTACGACGGCAACAGCGATCTGTGGGCGGCCGAGGACGAGACCCGCGATCAGATCATCGCGTTCTACCGACGTACGTGGGAACACTCGGACGCGACGATCAACGAGCTTTCCCTCGACGCCCCCGGTCACGTGCCGTGGTGGTCGGAGCCCTCTCCCAACACGAACCTGTTCGCCATCGTGGTCCATGTCCTCGGCGAGACCATCCGGCACACCGGGCACGCCGACATCCTGCGCGAGGGCCTCGACGGCCGGACCGGGATGCGCGCCGAGTACGAGGCGCGGATCGACGAGGAAGCCCGTGCGGCCTACCGCGCGAAGATCGAGCGGGCCGCCAGGTCGGCCGCACCCATCGAGGCTTAGCGGTGGCTTGGAGGTTGGCTCAGGTGACTTGATGGTCGTTCGGCACGATGTCGGTCGTGGACACGGCCCGGGTTGTCAGTGGCTCTGGCTAGAGTTCTGAACGCGCGGTCGGCTTCCGAGGTGTCCAGCTCTGTAGAGCAGTTGCATCCCCGGTCCTGTCCGGGGGCGGCCCGGGAGCGACCCGGGACCCAACCGACGGTCGGGCTTCGTCGATGGCCAAGAGTGAGACCTGCCAGCGCCGACCGCGCACCAGTCGGCGTCGCATCGCGACCGCGCCCGCCGCTACGCCAGCCACGCCCCGTCGCGCATGACGACCCTCCCGCGTAGCTCCGGCTCGCCGCGCCATGCGCGGACCGTCCTCGGGACCACTCGTACGTACACAAAGGAACCCTCCTCCGCGCGTGGATCCCAGCCGAACTTGTCGGCGAACGCCTCCGCCGCCGCTCCGGGTACCTCCTGGTCCGGGAAGCACTCGGCCTCGCCCTGGAGGAGCAGCACGTCGAAGGTGTCCGGCAGTGCCAGGCGTACGCGCGGCTCCTCGCGTACGTTTCGCGCGGTCACGGACGTGGCGCCGGTGCACATCCACACCGCTCGCCCGTCCCACACGAACCACAGCGGCAGCTGGTGCGGCCCGTGATCGGGGTGTGCCGTCGACAGCCATACGTCCCGTTCGGCAGTGAGCCGCTCCAGAGCGTCGCGCACCCGCTCCGCCGTCCGGCGTCGAACGACTCCCGTGGTCTCCATGAGGACCGACCCTAGCCAGCGGGTGGGGAGCGCGCCTGAGGCGCGGGACCTACTCCCAGCGACCGATGCTGTCCAGGCGTTCACCCGGCGTGGCACCCTGCAGGGCGGGTATAGGCGTAGTGTTCCGAGCGAATCGAACATTTGATCGAACTGCGAGGGTCGTATGACGCACCGGAGTGCGGGGCCGTACATCCCGGATGATCCTGAGGACATGTCCGGACAGATTCGGGTGATCGTGCTTCCTCCGTCGCCGACGGGAGGTCGGCGGGTGCGTGTGGACGGGGAGATCCTCGGGTTGGCGCACAACGTGGTGGATCTCGCCGAGTTCCTCAGGCGGGCCGGGCTGGAGATCGATCCCGCGGAGGTGGCGCAGGTGTCCTGGATCGACTGGCGTGGGGTCGGGCCCGAGCAGTGGGGGCCCGAAGCGGATGCCTGAGGAGGATGCCTGAGGGGGATCGATGCCTGAGGGGATCAGACAGATGAGGGGCTCCCGGTGATCACCGGGAGCCCCTCATCCTCGTATCGCCGAAAATCAGAACGTGCCCAGCTTCACGATCGACAGCAGCGCGATCAGTTGGATCGCCGACGCGCCCAGGGCCTTCGGCCAGGGGAGGTCGTGGGAGCGGCTGACCATCATGGTGAGGAGGGCGCCCGCGGCCACCCATGTTGCCCAGCCCAGGAGTTGGACGAACGTGGCGTCGCCGCCGAGGAACATGGCGACGACCAGGCGGGGCGCGTCCGTGAGGGACATGATCAGCATGGAGAGGCCGACCGTGGGCTGCCAGGCGCCGTCGCCGCCGAGCTGGCGGGCCAGGGTGTGGGTGACCACGCCCAGGACGAAGGACGACAGGACCATCGCCACGGCCGTGGTCAGGACGATCGGGATGGCGTTCGACAGGGTGGCGTTTATCGCGTCCTTCCGCGCGCCGTCGAAGCCGAAGACCGCCAGCAGGCCGTAGAGGAACGTCACGATCAGGGCCGGGCCCCACATCGCGTAGTCCCGCATGCGCAGGAACGTCTGCTGGGGGGCGAGGAAGATGCCCCTCAGCAGGTCCTTCCAGTGCAGGCGCGGGCCG
The DNA here is from genome assembly GCF_053599215.1 of Streptomyces sp. NPDC001002. Taxonomy (NCBI): domain Bacteria; kingdom Bacillati; phylum Actinomycetota; class Actinomycetes; order Kitasatosporales; family Streptomycetaceae; genus Streptomyces; species Streptomyces sp. NPDC001002. The sequence continues at coordinate 6,394 of NZ_JBSFLV010000114.1, forward strand.
GTCGGGCCCGACGGGGCCGTCGAGCCGGCGTGGTACGTCCCGCCCTGGTTGTACGCGTCGCCCGGACCGCCCTGGTTGTACGGGGCCTCGCCGACCGAGAACGACTGGGTGTGGCCCGGGTTGTTCGCCGCGTACGGGTCCGGGTTGCCCTGCGGTGCGTACGCGCCGCCGTCGCCGAAGTACTCCGGCTCACCCTGATTGCCGTAACCGCCGGGGCCGCCGTGTCCGCCGTTCGGCTGCGGCCACTGGCCGCCGCCCCCGTTGCCGTACTGCTGCTGCCCGGGGTGGGGCTGCGGCGCGGGCGGGTAGCCGTACGCCGGTCTCTGCGGCGCCTGCTGTCCGTACGGGGGGTTTTGCGGTCGCGTGTGCGGAGCGCCGTTGTTTCTGCCGCCGCGTCCGATCCTGAATCCAGCCACGTTGTCGAACGTACCTGGTTCCGCCGGAACGCGTGTCGGGCCCGGCGCCCCGGAGCCGCCTTTGCTGCGGAGCTGTGACATCCCTTAGGGGGACCGTACCGGGCGCCCTAAGGGACGAAAGGGCAGACCAGGAGACGGATGGTCGGTCTCAGGGCGCGAGGAACTCCGACGTCGAGAAGGTGACCGTCGGCCGCCCCACGACCAACCCGTCCCCCTTCACCCCGGCATAGACCGCCACGGTGTCCTTCGTCTCGCTCCGATACGTCCGTACCACCAGGTCGGCCCGTCCGTCGCCGTCGAAGTCGGCCGCCGTGACGAGGCGGGTGGTGCCGTGGGCGGGCGGCTGGACGATGACCATGCCGGCCGTGGACAGGCCCGTCGTACGGCCCTTGAAGACGCGCAGGCGCGAGCCGCTGGAGACGAGTTCGCTGAGGCCGTCGCCGTCGAAGTCGGCCGCGTCGAGCACGGAACCGGCGGAGGCGAGGGTGGCGCGGGAGGGGTCGGGGAGGTCGTAGCGCAGGGCGGTCTCGCCCATACCGCCCACCGCCGCGTCCATCGCCTTGCCCTTGCCGAAGCGGCCTAGGGCCACGTCGATGCCCTCCGGCAGGACGACGCCGGTCTCGGCCGGGCCGTCCGGTCCGCCGAGGACGACCGCGGACTTGCCGGTGCCTTGAGCGGTACGGACCACCAGGTCGTCGTACCCGTCACGGTTCACGTCGGCGGCGGGACCGGTGGGCACCTCGCCCGGCGAGGGGACGGGTGCGCCGGCCTCCTTCGCGGCGCCCTTGCGCGTGAACGGGCCCCGCAGATAGGTGAGTCGACCGCCGGACGCGTGCAGGACCAGGTCCTTCTCGCCGTCCCCGTCGAAGTCGCCGCACACGGGCTGGTCGGCCCAGTCGTTGCCGAAGCGGGCGGCGGGCGGGACGACGAGGTGGACGGCACGGGCGGTCAGCCCGCCGGGGGAGCCGAAGAGGAGTTGGAGCGGTACCGGCGGCTGCCCCTGACCGTCGTAGGGCGGGTCGGTGGAGACGACGAGGTCGGTGAAGCCGTCGCCGTCCAGGTCGCAGCTCTCCTCCGCGTCGAAGACGGCGGGGAGTTGACCCTTCGTCGCCGCCGCCTGCTTCCTCGGACTGAGCAACTGGCGTGCCCCGGGCCGGAGTCCACGCGCACTGCCGTAGACGATGCCGATCCCGGGATCGTCGGCGTGCGCCTGGTCCTTCACCAAGTCGTTGAGCACGAGGTCACGGTGGCCGTCGCCGTTGAAGTCGTCGGGGGTCTTGCTGCCTTTGCCGCGCAGGATGGGGAGTTCGGCGGGGGCGTTGGCGATGGACACGGGGGTGTGGGAGGCGGAGCCGGAGTGGGTGTTCGTGCCCGGGCCGCAGGAGGCGAGGAGGAGGGTGCCGCAGAGGGCCGCCGTACACACAACACCTCTATGGGCGCGCACCGTTCACCTCGTCAGCATCTTTGACAACGATTGATCAATGATGCACGTGTTCGAGGCGGGGGGACAGCCCTGCGCAGGCTCAACCCCGCGCAGGCCCAACCTCCGGGCAGGCCCACTCCGTGGGTGCGTCAGGATGGGTCCATGAGCGTAGTCAAGATCAACGTACTGACCGTGCCCGCCGAGCAGCGTGAGCTCCTGGAGCAGCGGTTCGCCGCGCGGGGCGGCTCCGTGGCGGAGTCCGACGGCTTCGAGTGGTTCGAGCTGCTGCGGCCGGTCGAGGGGACGGACACGTACCTCGTCTACTCGCGGTGGCGGGACGAGGAGTCGTTCCAGGCGTGGCGGGACGGTTCGGCGAAGGCCGCCCACCAGGGCCCCGGCGAGGGCGAGGGCGGCGAGCGGCCGAAGCCCGCGGCCACCGGTGCGGAGCTGTGGGCGTTCGAGGTGGCGCAGCAGGTGGGGCCGAAGGACGCCTGACGGACACGGCCGTGTGAACACGACGGCGCCCCATGCCCGGCGAAGGCATGGGGCGCCGTGACGACTGTAGAAGCGCGCTCTCCGTGAGGCTCTTCCGGCGTTACTTCACCGGCTCCGGCTCCGGTGCGTCCGCCGTCTCCTCCTCGCCCGCCGGGTCGACCGGTGTGCGGACCGAGTCCAGGAGGAGCTGGGCGACATCGACGACCTGGATGGATTCCTTCGCCGAGCCGTCGTTCTTCTTGCCGTTGACGGAGTCCGTGAGCATGACCAGGCAGAACGGGCATGCCGTCGAGACGATGTCCGGGTTGAGGGAGAGGGCCTCGTCGACGCGCTCGTTGTTGATGCGCTTGCCGATCCGCTCCTCCATCCACATCCGCGCGCCGCCCGCGCCGCAGCAGAAGCCGCGTTCCTTGTGGCGGTGCATCTCCTCGTTGCGCAGGCCCGGGACACTGGCGATGATCTCGCGCGGAGGCGTGTAGATCTTGTTGTGGCGGCCCAGGTAGCACGGGTCGTGGTAGGTGATGATGCCCTCGACCGGCGTGACCGGGATCAACTTGCCCTCGTCCACCAGGTGTTGCAGCAGCTGGGTGTGGTGGATGACCTCGTAGTCGCCGCCGAGCTGCGGGTACTCGTTGCCGATGGTGTTGAGGCAGTGGGGGCAGGTCGCGACGATCTTCTTGGCGGACTTGGGCTTCGCCGACTCGGCAACCACCTTGCCGTCGTCGTCCAGCTCCTCGCCGAACGCCATGTTCAGTGCCATGACGTTCTCCATGCCGAGCTCCTGGAACAGGGGCTCGTTGCCCAGGCGCCGCGCCGAGTCACCCGTGCACTTCTCGTCGCCGCCCATGATCGCGAACTTGACGCCCGCGATGTGCAGCAGCTCCGCGAAGGCCTTCGTCGTCTTCTTGGCTCGGTCCTCCAGGGCGCCGGCGCAGCCGACCCAGTACAGGTACTCGACCTCGGTGAGGTCCTCGATGTCCTGGCCGACGACCGGCACCTCGAAGTCGACCTCCTTGGTCCACTCCAGGCGCTGCTTCTTGGCGAGCCCCCAGGGGTTGCCCTTCTTCTCCAGGTTCTTGAGCATCGTCCCGGCCTCGGAGGGGAACGCGCTCTCGATCATCACCTGGTAGCGCCGCATGTCGACGATGTGGTCGACGTGCTCGATGTCCACCGGGCACTGCTCGACGCAGGCGCCGCAGGTGGTGCAGGACCACAGGACGTCCGGGTCGATGACGCCGTTGTCCTCAAGAGTGCCGATCAGGGGGCGCTCGGCCTCGGCGAGAGCCGCCGCGGGGACGCCGGCCAGCTGCTCCTCGGACGCCTTCTCCTCGCCCTCCATGGACTTGCCGCCACCCGCGAGCAGGTAGGGCGCCTTGGCGTGCGCGTGGTCGCGCAGGGACATGATCAGCAGCTTCGGGGAGAGCGGCTTGCCCGTGTTCCAAGCCGGGCACTGCGACTGGCAGCGACCGCACTCGGTGCAGGTCGAGAAGTCCAGCAGGCCCTTCCACGAGAACTGCTCCACCTGCGATACGCCGAACACGTCGTCGTCGCCCGGGTCGGTGAAGTCGATCGGCTCGCCGCCCGAAGTCATCGGCAGCAGGGCGCCCAGCGAGGTCTCGCCCGTCGCGTTCCGCTTGAACCAGATGTTCGGGAACGCCAGGAAGCGGTGCCAGGCCACGCCCATGTCGGTCTTCAGGGCGACCGTGATCATCCAGATGAAGGAGGTCGCGATCTTCACGCCGGCGAAGAGGTACGTGAGGTTCTGGAGCGTGGTGACGTCCAGGTGCTCAAGGGCCGACACCACCGGGTACGAGATGAAGAAGGACGCCTCGTACGCGTCGACGTGGTGCTGGGCGCCTTCGAGCGCGTGCAGCATGAAGATGCAGACGCCGACGATGAGGATGACGGCCTCGACGAAGTACGCCTGGCCGAAGTTGGAGCCGGCGAAGCGGGACTTGCGCCCGGGCTTGTTCGGCTTGCTGAGCTGGCGGATCACGATCAGCGCGAGGATGCCGAGCACGGTCATCGTGCCGATGAACTCGACGAAGACGTTGTACGGCGCCCACTCGCCGATGACCGGCAGCAGCCAGTCGGCCTGGAAGAGCTGGCCGATGGCGTTGACGATCGTCAGCAGCAGCGAGAAGAAGCCCACCGCCACGAACCAGTGCGCGACACCGACGACGCCCCAGCGGTTCATCCGGGTGTGGCCGAGGAACTCCTTGGCCACGGTGACGGTGCGCTGCACCGGCTCGTCGGTCCGGGTGCCCGCGGGCACGTTCTGGCCGAGCCGCATGAAGGTGTAGATCTGCAGGACGGCGCGGGCGAACAGCGCCACACCGACCACGATCAGAACCAGCGACACGATGATCGCGGCGAGTTGCATTTCAGGGCTCCTCGGGCCTGCGAGGGGGTCTCCGAGCGGGATCGGAGCACATTACTAAGCGGTAACTTATGGAGTCCGTCTGAGACTACCCCCATCATCGGTCGCACTGTAGCCGGGCGTGCGGTGATCTGTGTCGCTGAGGGTTGCCTAAAGGACACCCCAAGCGCCCGTGACAATCCGAAACAATCTGAACGTGTTATTCGTACCAAATTGGTACATTCGCGCCTACGTTAGATCCGTGCTCTACGGGATCGTCGCCGCCACCACCGCCCTGTTCCTCGCCGCCGTCCTCACCGCGCTGCTGCGGGTGCCCGCCCTGCGCCTGGGCATCCTCGACCGGCGGCGACAGCGCCCGGTGCCGCTGTCCGGCGGGCCGGCGCTCGCGATCACCACCTGCCTGGTGGCCGCCGCCGGTGACTGGACGGGCGCGGCTCCCCTCGGTGCCGGCGTCGGCGAACTCCTCGTCGCGGGCGCCGCCGTCGCCGCGCTCGGGCTGGTCGCCGACGTACGGCGGGTCAAGGCGCGCGTGCTCGTCGCCGGTACGGCGGTGGCGGCGGCCTGCGTGGTGCCGTACGCGGAGACCGGGGTGATCGGCGGGGTGCTGGCGGTGGGCTGGATCGTGTTCGTCGCCATCGGGTTCTGGGCGTTGGACCATGCCGACGCGGTCGCGGGGACCGTCGGGGTGGTCACCGCCTTCGGGGTCGGCGCCTGTGCCGCGGCCGAGGTGATGGACGGGCTCGCGGTGCTGCTGAGCGTGCTGGCCGCCGCGCTGACCGGGTTCCTGATGCACAACTGGCATCCCGCGCGCGTGGCGCTCGGCGCGAGCGGGTCGCTGTTCACCGGGTTCGTGCTCGCCGCCGCGGCCGTGATCGCCCGCACCGGGCACGGGCTCGCTTCCAGCGCGGGGGTGCTGTTCGCGCTCACCGCCGTGGCGAGCGCCGACGTCGTCCTCGTACTGATGTCACGCAGATTTGCCGGACGGCCGTTGCTGCGCGGCGGGCCCGACCATCTCGCGCACCGGCTGCGGCGGCTCGGACTGACCGCGCAGGGGGCCGCCGTGCTGCTCGGGCTCGGGGCGTTCTCCTCGGTGCTCGTCGGCGTCCTCACGCACCTGGGATGGGTCGCGGAGTCCGGGGTGTTCTGGGTGGTGGCGGTGGCCCTGGTGGTCGTGTTCGCGCTGCTGCGGGTCTCTGTGTACGGTGCCAGGCGGCCCGTGTCCACGCAGGTCGGGGCCCGGTTGCGCGTAAGGAACGGATAAGAGTTGAGTCCCGGTGACTCAGGTCTGTTGACCGGGCGGCCGCCTTCATGCACACTTGAGTCCGTTCCACTCAAGTCAGCTGGAGGAAACCACCATGGCACGTGCGGTCGGCATCGACCTGGGCACGACTAACTCCGTCGTCAGCGTTCTGGAGGGCGGCGAGCCCACCGTCATCACCAACGCCGAGGGTGCCAGGACCACGCCGTCCGTCGTCGCCTTCGCGAAGAACGGCGAGGTGCTGGTCGGCGAGGTCGCCAAGCGTCAGGCGGTCACGAACGTCGACAGGACCATCCGCTCCGTGAAGCGCCACATGGGCACGGACTGGAAGATCGAGCTCGACGGGAAGCAGTTCAACCCGCAGCAGATGAGCGCCTTCATCCTGCAGAAGCTCAAGCGTGACGCCGAGTCCTACCTGGGCGAGAAGGTGACCGACGCGGTCATCACCGTCCCGGCGTACTTCAACGACTCCGAGCGCCAGGCGACCAAGGAGGCCGGCGAGATCGCGGGCCTGAACGTCCTGCGCATCGTCAACGAGCCCACCGCGGCCGCGCTGGCGTACGGCCTCGACAAGGACGACCAGACGATCCTCGTCTTCGACCTCGGTGGCGGCACCTTCGACGTGTCCCTGCTGGAGATCGGCGACGGCGTCGTCGAGGTCAAGGCCACCAACGGCGACAACCACCTCGGTGGTGACGACTGGGACCAGCGCGTCGTCGACTACCTGGTGAAGCAGTTCGCGTCCGGCCACGGTGTGGACCTGGGCAAGGACAAGATGGCCCTGCAGCGTCTGCGTGAGGCTGCCGAGAAGGCCAAGATCGAGCTGTCCAGCTCCACCGAGACCTCGATCAACCTGCCCTACATCACGGCGTCCGCCGAGGGCCCGCTGCACCTGGACGAGAAGCTCACCCGCGCCCAGTTCCAGCAGCTGACGGCCGACCTGCTGGAGCGCTGCAAGACGCCGTTCCACAACGTCATCAAGGACGCCGGCATCTCCATCAACGAGATCGACCACGTCGTCCTCGTCGGTGGCTCCACCCGTATGCCCGCCGTCGCCGAGATCGTCCGCGAGCTCACCGGCGGCAAGGACGCCAACAAGGGCGTCAACCCGGACGAGGTCGTCGCCATCGGCGCCGCCCTGCAGGCCGGTGTCCTCAAGGGTGAGGTCAAGGACGTCCTGCTCCTCGACGTGACCCCGCTGTCCCTCGGCATCGAGACCAAGGGAGGGATCATGACCAAGCTCATCGAGCGCAACACCACGATCCCGACCAAGCGTTCCGAGATCTTCACGACGGCCGAGGACAACCAGCCGTCGGTGCAGATCCAGGTCTACCAGGGCGAGCGCGAGATCGCGGCGTACAACAAGAAGCTCGGGATGTTCGAGCTGACCGGTCTGCCGCCGGCCCCGCGTGGCGTCCCGCAGATCGAGGTCGCCTTCGACATCGACGCCAACGGCATCATGCACGTGACCGCGAAGGACCTGGGCACGGGCAAGGAGCAGAAGATGACCGTCACCGGCGGCTCCTCGCTGCCGAAGGACGAGGTCGACCGGATGCGCCAGGAGGCCGAGAAGTACGCGGAGGAGGACCACGCCCGCCGCGAGTCCGCCGAGACCCGCAACCAGGGCGAGCAGCTCGTCTACCAGACCGAGAAGTTCCTCAAGGACAACGAGGACAAGGTCCCCGGTGACATCAAGACCGAGGTCGAGGCCTCCGTCGAGGAGCTGAAGGCCGCGCTCAAGGGCGAGGACACCGCCGAGATCCGCACCTCCACCGAGAAGGTCGCGGCCGTCTCGCAGAAGCTGGGCCAGGCCATGTACGCCGACGCCCAGGGTGCCCAGGCCGCCGGCGGGGCCTCCGCCGACGGCGGTGACGCCCCGAAGGCCGACGACGACGTCGTGGACGCGGAGATCGTGGACGACGAGCGCAAGGACGGTGCCGCGTGACGGAGGAGACCCCGGGCTTCGACGAGAAGCCCGACGTCCCCTCCGGCGCCACCCCCGAAGACGCCGAGCCGAAGGCCGCCTCCCCCTCCACGGGGGAGGGGGCGGCCCCGGCCGGGGACGCGAGTCTGCAGATCGCCGGTCTGACGGCCCAGCTGGACCAGGTGCGCAAGGCCCTTGAGGAGCGCACCGGAGACCTCCAGCGGCTGCAGGCCGAGTTCCAGAACTACCGCCGCCGTGTGGAGCGGGACCGGATCACCGTCAAGGAGATCGCCGTGGCGAACCTCCTGACCGAACTCCTGCCCGTGCTCGACGACATCGGCCGCGCGCGGGAACACGGAGAGTTCGTCGGCGGTTTCAAGTCCGTCGGGGAGTCGCTGGAGACCGTCGCGGCGAAGATGGGACTGCAGCAGTTCGGCAAGGAGGGCGAGCCCTTCGACCCGACCATCCACGAGGCCCTGATGCACTCGTACGCGCCGGACGTCACCGAGACGACCTGCGTGGCGATCCTGCAGCCCGGGTATCGCTTCGGCGAGCGCACCATCCGCCCCGCGCGGGTGGCCGTCGCCGAACCCCAGCCCGGGGCGCAGCCCGTCAAGGCCGAGGACGCCGAGGCCGATGACGAGAAGGACAACGGCCCTGAGGAGGGCTGACGTAGACACCGTACGAAAGGAGGGACGTCGAGGATGAGCACCAAGGACTTCATCGAGAAGGACTACTACAAGGTCCTCGGCGTCCCCAAGGACGCCACCGAGGCCGAGATCAAGAAGGCGTACCGGAAGCTCGCCCGCGAGTTCCACCCGGACGCCAACAAGGGCAACGCCAAGGCGGAGGAGCGCTTCAAGGAGATCTCCGAGGCGAACGACGTCCTCGGCGACCCCAAGAAGCGCAAGGAGTACGACGAGGCCCGCACCCTCTTCGGCAACGGCGGCTACCGCCCCGGACCGGGCGGCGCGGGCGGCGGCAACTTCAACTTCGACCTGGGCGACCTCTTCGGAGGCGGCGCCCAGGGCGGTGGCGGCGGTCAGGGCGCCGGCGGCTTCGGCGGCGGACTCGGAGACGTCTTCGGGGGCCTGTTCAACCGCGGCGGCACGGGCACGACCCGTACCCAGCCGCGGCGCGGCCAGGACATCGACACCGAGGTCAGCCTCAGCTTCACCGAGGCGATCGAGGGCGCGACGGTCCCGCTGCGCATGTCCTCGCAGGCCCCCTGCAAGGCCTGTTCGGGCACCGGCGACGCGAACGGCAACCCTCGGGTCTGCCCGACCTGCGTCGGCACCGGCCAGGTGGCCCGGGGTTCGGGCGGCGGCTTCTCGCTCACCGACCCCTGCCCCGACTGCAAGGGCCGCGGCCTGATCGCCGAGACCCCCTGCGAGGTCTGCAAGGGCAGCGGCCGGGCCAAGTCCTCCCGGACCATGCAGGTCCGTATCCCCGCCGGAGTGGCGGACAGCCAGCGGATCCGGCTGCGCGGCAAGGGCGCACCGGGCGAGCGCGGCGGTCCGGCCGGCGACCTGTACGTCACCGTGCACGTCGACGCCCACCCGGTCTTCGGCCGCAGGGACGACAACCTCACGGTGACCGTGCCGGTGACGTTCTCCGAGGCGGCACTCGGCGGCGAGGTCAGGGTCCCCACCCTGGGCGGACCGCCGGTCACCCTGAAGCTGCCGCCGGGCACGCCGAACGGCCGCACCATGCGCGCCCGCGGCAAGGGCGCGGTCCGCAAGGACGGCACCCGCGGGGACCTGCTGGTCACCGTAGAGGTGAGTGTCCCGAAGGACGTGACGGGGAAGGCTCGTGACGCACTGGAGGCGTACCGAGAGGCGACCGCGGGCGAGGACCCGCGGGCGGAGCTGTTCCAGGCCGCGAAGGGAGCATGAGAGAGATGGACGGCCGTCGACGCAACCCGTACGAGCTGACCGAGGAGACCCCGGTCTACGTCATCTCGGTGGCGGCCCAGCTCTCCGGCCTGCACCCGCAGACACTGCGCCAGTACGACCGCCTCGGCCTGGTCTCCCCGGACCGCACGGCCGGGCGCGGTCGCCGCTACTCGGCCCGCGACATCGAACTGCTGCGCACCGTCCAGCAGTTGTCGCAGAACGAGGGCATCAACCTGGCCGGCATCAAGCGCATCATCGAGCTGGAGAACCAGGTGGTCGCGCTCCAGCAGCGCGTCGCCGAGCTCCAGTCGGCGGTCGACGGCGCGGCGGCGGCGATGCAGCAGCGCGAGGCCGCGGTGCACGCGTCCTACCGGCGCGACCTGGTGCCGTACCAGGAGGTGCAGCAGACCAGCGCGTTGGTGGTGTGGCGGCCCAAGCGGCAGCCCGAGTAGTCACCGTCTGGCGAGGGGCCCGGAGATTTCTCCGGGCCCCTCTCGCATGCCGTCACGGCTCCAGAATCGCCCAGTCCGCCCCGGGTGCCGACTCCGTGCCATCCGCGTACAGCGCGGTCACCCAGTAGTGGTGGGTGGTGCCGCGGGCGGCGGTGGTGTCGGCGTAGGAGAGCTCCGTGGTGGTCGCCAGCTTCTCGTACGCCTCGGTGGCCGGGTTCCAGCGGTAGACCCGGTAGCCCGTCGCCGAGTCGACCGTGTTCCATCCCAGGTCGACGCCCGAGTCGGACGCGGCCGCCGTCAGACCGACCGGTGAGTCCTCCGGGGTCGTGACCGACGGGGTCAGGTCCAGTTCGTCGACCGTGACGGCGTACACGGGACCCGACGACCACCTCGTGGAGTTGCCCGCGGTGTCGACCGCGGCCACGAAGTAGCAGCGGTGGTCCCCGTCGGGCAGAGTCACGTCCGTGTAGCGCGAGGTGGACGGGGACAGCCATGCCCACTCCGACATGGAGCAGACCTGGTCCTCGCCCTCCTCGCCGAGGACCGTGCCCCGGTAGACCGCGTACCGGGCCAGATCGGGCTCGGTGTTGTCGGCCCAGTCCAGCTCGATGCCGTACTCCGTGGCCGTCGCGGTCAGCCCGGTCACCGGGGCCGGCGCCTTGTCCGAGGCGAGCGGGGTGACGGTGACCGTCGCGGAGGGGAGGGAGACGGCGTGCGCCTGGTCCTCCGTGGTCACCGCGTAGTGGTACGTGGTGTCCCCGTCCGCCGAGTAGTCGCCGCAGCTGTACCGCCGTGATCCGTCGGCGCGTTCGCTGTACGTCGTGGTGCACGTCACCGGCGTGCCGGACGTGCTCACCGGCAGGGTCGTCGAGCGGTACACGTGGAAGGTGAGGACGCGCGCGTCCTCCTGCTTCACCGTCCAGGACAGCAGCGCGGCCCCGATGTCCGCCGTCGCCTTGAGGTCGCGCGGCGCGGCGGGCGGCCGGTGCGCGCTCACGGTGTCGGTGTACGGGGAGAGATGACCGGAGCCGTCCACCGCGGCGACCTTGTAGGCGTACGTGGAGACCCGGTCGACCGTGTCGTCGCCGAGGTGGTTCGAGTTGACGTCGGTGACCTTGTCGGCGCCGCCCGGATTGGTGCGCACCACGCGGTACTTGACCGCGCCCGGCACCGCCCGCCAGGACAACTCGGCCGCGGTGTCCGTGACCGAGGAGGCGAGGCCGGACGGCGCGGTGAGCGTGATGCTGGTGATCAACTGGTCGGCGGTACCGGCCGATTCGTTGCCCGCCTTGTCGTACGCGCGCACCTCGTAGTAGTAGCCAGCGCCCGTCGCGGGCGGGGTGTCCGTGTACGAGGTGGCGGTCGTGCCGGCCAGCCGGGTCCAGCTCGTGCTGTCCCGCAGCCGCCGGTAGACCCGGTAACCCGCGAGATCCATCTCGACGTTCTTGCCCCAGCTCAGCTTCGCCTTGTTGCTCGCGGTGTCGTACGACACCAGCGGGTCCTTGGGCGTGAGGGGCTTGACCTTGTCGACGGTGGCCGAAGTGCGGGGCGTGTACGTGAACTTGACCTTGGCGGCGCCGGTCCAGTTGACGTGGTCGATCCGCAGGGTGTGCGTGCCCTTGGGGATCGTCACGTTGACGCTCTTGCTCACGGCCTTGGAGGTGTTCTTCCACAGGTCGACCTTGCGGACGCCGTCGACGTACACCCGGATCCCGTCGAGCCCGGAGGCGGTGAGCGCGAAAGGCCCGCCCGAGCCGAAGTCGCGGGTCACGCTCCAGCGCACGCCGAAGTTGTCCTTCGGGAGGCCGGCGGCGGGCGCGCCGCTCCAGCTCTCGTCGATCGCGCTGTCGCAGTCCGTCTTCTTCGGGGTGCCCTTGAAGGTGGTGTTCGCGAAGAACTGCCGCTTGTAGACGGGGGAGTTGCAGCTCGTGGCGGCGGAGGCGGCCGGGGCGACGGCGGTGAGCAGGCCGCCCGCGGTCGCGACGACGACGGTGGAGGCCAGCACGGAGTGCATGGTCGGGTTCCTCATGTCACACCCCGCTCGGCAGGGTCACGGTGTAGTCGACGTTCGTGAAGGTCTCCGTGCCGTCGGCGGCGACCACCGAGGCGACGAAGTGGTGGGTGGTGCCCCGCGGCGCGGTCCTGTCCGTGTAGTAGCTGGTGGTCGTCGCCAGGGGTACGTCGTTCAGCCGGACGTAGGTGCCCGACTCGCGGTCCCACCGGTACACGTTGATCCCGAGGGCGTCGGCGGCGACGCCCTCGCAGTCGAGGTCCAGCACGGAGTCGCCCGCGGTGTTGTCGTAGGCGTAGAGGTCGCAGACCGAGGTGTTCGCGGGGATCACCGTCGGGGTGAGGTCGAGCTCGGTGACGGCGACCGTGGACACTTCCTGGCTCCAGGGGGCGACGTCCGGGTCGTTCGAGTCCTCGTAGGTACGGGAGTTGCCGTAGATGTCGAAGGCGACGACGACGTACTGGGTGCTCTCGCCGTCCGCCCGCTCGGGGCCGACGAGGTACTCGGAGGTGGCCGCGTCCACGGTGCCGAGGTACTCGGGGGTGTCCCACTGCGTCGGCTTCTCGAAGATCTCGTACTTGGCGAGGTCCGTCGCCGTGCTGTCGTCCCAGTCCAGTTGGACGCCATACTCCAGGGGCCGCGCGGTCAGGCCGGTCACGTTGGGCGGCGGGATCTCGTCGCCGGGGCGGGTCACGGTCATCTCGGCGGAACCCAAGGACCAGCGGCCCGCGGTGTTCTTCCGGATCATCGTGTAGTGGTACGTGACGCCCCGGTCGCCGTCATGGTCGACGCAGCTGCGGACCGTGTTGCCGGCCGCGTCCCTGCTGGCCTTGCGGCTGCTGCAGTCGGTGAGGTTCGCGTAGGTGATCTGCACCGGGGAGGTCTTCGAGCGGTACACCCGGTAGTCGGCGGTGTCGCCGCCCGGTGCCTCGGTCCAGGTGAACATCGCGCCGTAACCGGGCACCGTCGCCGTCACGTTCTGCGGCGGGAGGATGGACCGGGTCGAGCGGACGGCGGCGGAGCGCGCGGTGTTCCCGGCCCTGTCGACGGCGGTGACCACGTAGTCGTAGGACTCGCCGTACGACGCCTCGGTGTCGGCGTACGTGGTGGTGGCCGCGGCGGTCTCGTCGATCTGGGTGTAGGAGGTCTCGGTGCTCGGCTTGCGCAGGATCCGGTACTTGGCCGCGTCCGAAGGACCGGTCCAGGACAGGTTGTTGGCGGCCTCGACGCCCTCCGCGGTGACGACGGGCTTGGCGGGCGCGGTCGTGTCCCACGTGGAGATCGGGCCCAGGTCCTCGGTGCCGGCCGATTCGTTGCCGGCCTTGTCGTACGCGCGGACCTCGTAGTAGTACGACTCACCCGTGGCCGGCGGGGCATCGGTGTGGCTGCGGGCGGTGGTCGTGGCCACCTTGGTCCAGGTGCCGGAGCCCTTCACCCGCCGGTAGAGGCGGTAGCCGGCGAGGTCCATCTCCTTGTTCGCCGACCACGTGACCTTGCCGGAGGAGACGAACTCCTCGTCGAGGAACTCGACCTCGGCGCTCTTCGGGACGAGCGGCTTGACCTTGTCGACGCTCGCCGAAGTCCTGGGCGTGTAGCCGACCTTGACCTTCGCGGCGCCGGTCCAGTTCACGTAGTCGATCCGCAGGGTGTGCCTGCCCTTGGGGATCGTCACGTTGACGGTCTTGGTGCGCGAACCCGTGGTGTTGGACCAGAGGTTGATCTTGCGGCTGTCGTCCAGGTAGACGCGGATGCCGTCGGTCGCGGTGGCGGTGAGCGCGAAGGGCCCGCCGGAGCCGAAGTCTCGGGAGACGGTCCAGCGCGCGGCGAAGTTGTCCTTCGGGAGGCCGGCGGCGGGCGCGCCGCTCCAGCTCTCGTCGATCGCGCTGTCGCAGCCGGTCTTCTTCGGGGTGCCCTTGAAGGTGGTGCTGGCGAACAACTGCCGTTTGTAGACCGGCGAGGCGCAGGTCGTGGCGGCGGAGGCGGGGGCGGCGGACACGGTGAGCAGAGTGGTCGCCGTGGTCAGCGCGACGGCTGCCGCGGTCGCGGCGGTCGTGCGTCTGGCTGGGTTCATTCGGTCCTCTGAGCGAAAGCGGAACGGAGGTTTGGGCCTTCGTGATCACGACTCGCGAGGAATCGGCTTGGTTGTACGGATCTTTGCCCGCACTTTGTGGAGTTCCGCATGGAGGGCTTGCGGAGTACGTCGGGAGGCGGTTGCACGAGTGCTTCACATGCACAACAGAGAGTGGTGTTGCGCACTCGTTAAGTGGTTCCGCTTGACGGCCGGGGTCGCGCACGCGTTGGCTTTTCAGTCACCTGGGTCGCACAGCTGCGGCCGTGTTCGGAAGGCACCAGAAGTGAGCTCCCCAATGCGTCCCACGCGTCGAATAGCCATCGCCGTTGCAGCGTCCACCATGACCTTCTCGCTGGCCGCCTGCGGTGTGCTGAACGCGTCGTCGGACGGCAGCTCGGCCAGCCCGACGAAGGGCAACGACGTGACGATCGGTCTGCTCCTGCCGGAGACGGCCAACACCCGTTACGAGGACTTCGACTACCCGATCATCAAGGAGAAGGTCGCCAGCCTCACGAACAAGCAGGGCAAGGTCGACTACGCCAACGCCGACCAGGACGCGGACAAGCAGGCCACGCAGATGCAGCAGATGATCGACAAGAAGGTCGACATCATCCTGCTGGACGCGGTCGACTCGCACGCGATCGCCGGCGAGGTGACGAAGGCCAAGGACGCCGGCATCCCGGTCATCGCCTACGACCGGCTCGCCGAGGGCCCCATCGACGCGTACATCTCCTTCGACAACGAACTGGTCGGCGAGGTCCAGGGCCGGTCCCTGCTCGACGCGTTGGGGTCGGACGCCAGCACGTCCGACAAGATCGTCATGATGAACGGCTCGCCCACCGACCCGAACGCCAAGCAGTTCAAGGCGGGCGCGCTGTCCGAGCTCAACGGCAAGGTGACGATCGCCAAGTCCTACGACACCAAGGACTGGAAGCCGGAGAACGCGCAGGCCAACATGGCCGCCGCGATCCAGGAGATCGGCAAGGGCAACATCGCCGCGATCTACTCCGCCAACGACGGCATGGCGGGCGGCATCGTCAAGGCGCTCGACGCGGCCGGCGTGACCAACCCGCCGCCCATCACCGGCCAGGACGCCGAACTCGCCGCCGTGCAGCGGATCGTGGCCGGCGAGCAGTACATGAGCGTCTACAAGTCCTACCCGCAGGAGGCCGAGGCCGCCGCGCAGATGGCCGTGGCCAAGGTCCAGGGCCACGACATCCAGTTCGACGCCCTCACCCAGGACAGCGTCGACAGCCCCACCAACAAGGAGATCCCGGCCCAGCTCGTCACGGTGACCGCCCTGACGAAGAAGAACATCAAGTCGACGGTCATCGCGGACGGCATCTACAAGACCTCCGACATCTGCACGTCGAAGTACAGCGCGGACTGCGAGGCGATCGGCCTCAAGTAGGCCGTCGAGCAGGCCTTCTGACAGGTCTTCAAGCAGGCGCGGTGGGGCGGGGCGGCGAGCAGTGTGCCGTCCCGCCCTCGCGCGCCCGCCCGCAGGACCTCCCTCTCACGCCACCCGCGTGAACTCCACCAACACGTCCGGCGGGCCGCCCGCCACGCCCCGGTAGATGCCCTTGTGCGGGGTGACGTCGTCGTAGTCGCGGCCCCGGGCGACGACGACGTGGGACTCGTCGGGGCGGGTGCGGTTGGTGGGGTCGTAGCCGGACCAGTCGCCGGCCCAGTACTCGATCCAGGCGTGGCTCTGGCCGGCCACGGGGCGGTGGAGTTCGGCGTCGGGCTCCGGGTGGAGGTAGCCGGAGACGTAGCGGGCCGGGAGGCCGACGCCCCGGAGCATGGCGAGGGTGAGGTGGGTGATGTCCTGGCAGACGCCGGCGCCCTGTTCCCAGGCCTCGGCGGGTGAGGTGTTCACGCTCGTCGCGCCGGGGAGGTAGGAGACCTGGTCGGCGACGAGGGAGGAGACCGCGACGGCCGTCGCGTGCGGGTCGAGGCCGGCCGCCGCCTCCTTCGCCTTGTCGAGGAGCGGCGCCGGGATCGTCGTACGAGACGTCGGGCCCGCGTACTCCAACAGGCGGGAGCCGGAGGTGTGTTCGGCCAGTTCCGGCCAGGTGGGCGGGGTGGGGAGCGGGCCCTGCGGGGAGGTCTCCACCAGGCTGGACGCGGTGATCGTGAGGTCCGCGTGCGGGTCCATCAGGTCGAAGCCGGTGACCTGGGTGCCCCAGTAGTCCCAGTACGACCAGGTGGCCGCGGCCGGGCTGACCGTGACCCGGGCGTCCAGGGTGGTCTGGCCCGGCAGCGTCAGCGGGGTCATACGGACCTCGTTGTGCGAGGACGCGGCCGGCTGGGCGTACGCGACGCGCGTGACGTGCCGGATGCGGAGGCGGCGAGCCATGTCAGGCTCCTTCCTGGGCCCACTCGACGGGCCCCTGGTACGGGAAGAAGCGCTCCGCCACCGCGTCGGCGGACGCCATGCAGGACTGCTGCAAGTCACGCAGCAGGATGGGGAGTTGGTCCTCCAGCGCGTTGGTGTCGAGGTATTCGAGGCGGGTGCGCAGGCGGCCGATCGGGCGGCGCGCCGGGTCCTGGCGCGGGCGGCCGAGCGCGCTGAGGCACTCCTCCGCCGTGGTCAGCGCGTGCAGCGCCGAGCGCGGGAAGTCCCGGTCCAGGAGCAGGAATTCGGCCACGCGCGGGGTGTCGCCGAAACCGCCGTACACGCGCGCGTACGCCTCATCGGCACCCGAAGCGCTCAGCAGCGTCGGCCAGTCGGGCGCGTGCGCCGCGTCCAACACCCGTACCGCCAGCAGCCGTACGGTCATGTCGACCCGTTCCAGGCTCCGGCCGAGCACCACGAACCGCCAGCTGTCGTCCCGGCTCATGGTGGAGTCGGCGAGACCGAAGAACAACGCCGCACGTCTGCGCACCAGTTCCAGATAGGCGTAAGGGCCCGTACGGCGGGCCGCGAGGCGCTGGTCGGCCAGGGCGTGCCAGGTGGAGTTGAGGCACTCCCACATCTCCGAGGAGACGGCTTCCCGGGCGCTCCTGGCATTGAGCCGGGCCGCGCCGAGCGCGCCCTCGATGGAACAGGTCGAGCGGGCGTCGAAGGCGAGCTGGTCCAACACCTGCTGCATGTCGACGCGTTGACCGCCCGCGTCCACACCGAGGATCGCGTACAGCGACCGGCAGGCCAGGTCCTCGTCGCGCCAGGGGTCCTCCAGCATGCGGTGCAGATACGCGTCGAGGATGCGGCCGGTGGCGTCCGCCCGCTCGACGTACCGGCCGGTCCAGGTCAGGGCCTCGGCTATCCGGGACAGGATCACGTCGTTCACTGCTGCTGCGCCCCTTCCGGTACGACGGTGGGGTTGCCGTCGGGTCCGTGCTGACGTGGCGCGACCGCCGGGAGCGTGCCCTCGACGGCCGGCGCCGGCGGTTCGGCCGGGCCCTCCGCGAGCACCCAGGTGTCCTTGGAGCCGCCGCCCTGGCTGGAGTTGACGATCAGGTTGCCCTCCTGGAGCGCGACGCGGGTGAGGCCACCGGGCAGCACCCACACGTCGCTGCCGTCGTTCACGGCGAACGGACGCAGATCGATGTGGCGCGGTGCCATCCGCTCACCGGCGAGGGTGGGGGAGGTGGACAGGGCGACGGGCCGCTGGGCGATGAAGCCGCGCGGGTCGGCGGCGACGGCTTTGCGAGTGCGTTCGAGAGTCTCCGCGTCGGCCTTCGGTCCGATGACGATGCCCTGTCCGCCGGCGCCGTCGACCGGCTTGATCACCAGCTGGTCGATCTGGTCGAGGACCGCGTCCAACTGCCCGGGTTCGTCGGGTCGGTAGGACTCGACGTTGGGGAGAATCGGTTCCTCGGAGAGGTAGTAGCGGATCAGATCCGGGACGTAGGTGTAGAGCAGCTTGTCGTCGGCGATCCCGTTGCCCACCGCGTTCGCGAGTGTGACGTTGCCCGCCATGGCCGCGCCCATGATGCCGGGGCAGCCGATCACCGAGTCTGGGCGGAAATGCAGCGGGTCGAGGAAGTCGTCGTCCAGGCGCCGGTATACGACGTGCACGGGCACCTCGCCGCGGGTGGTGCGCATCCAGACGCGGTTGCCGCGGCTGACCAGGTCGTGCCCCTCGACCAGCTGCACGCCCATCAGCCGGGCGAGCAGGGCGTGTTCGAAGTAGGCGGCGTTGCTGGGCCCCGGAGTCAGCACCACGACCCGCGGATCCACCACCCCTTCGGGTGCGGCGGCGCGCAGGGCGGCGAGCAACCGTTGGGCGTACCCGTCGACGGGTACGACGTGCTGTTCGGCGAAGAGGGACGGGAAGACCCGGGTCATCGCCCGGCGGTTCTCGATGACGTACGAAACGCCGCTCGGCACCCGGACGTTGTCCTCCAGGACCCGGAAGGCGCCCTCCTCGTCCCGGACCAGGTCGATGCCGGCGACATGGATGCGCACGCCGCCGGGTGGCTCGACGCCGTGCGCGGCGCGGTGGAAGTGCGGGGAGTGGAGCAGCAGGCGCCAGGGCACCACGCCGTCCTCGAAGGCCCGGCAGGGCCCGTAGGCGTCGGCGAGGTAGGCCTCCAGGGCTCTGACCCGTTGGCTCACCCCGCGTTGTATGAGATCCCATTCGAGGGCGTCGAGGATCCGCGGCACCAGGTCCAGCGGCCAGGGCCGCTCCTCGCCCGCGAAGGCGTAGGTCACGCCCCGGTCGGTGAACGCCCGGGCCATCTGGTCGGCCCGGAAGCGCAGTTCGCTCGGCTCGATCGGTTGAAGTGCCGCCAGTACCGGCTCGTAGGCGGTCCTGACCTCGCCAGGCCGCTCGAACATCTCGTCCCACGCGTCGGCCAACGCGTACGCGTCAAATATGTCCGCCATGAGGGGACGTTAAGGGCGGTACGTAACACAACGATCACTCCGGCATTTCCGGGAGCGCACGCCCGGCGCGGTCCCGGGGGCGCGCACGGCGCCCGCCGCCCGGCGGAAGCAGACGTTCCGCACACCCCCAGGTTCCTGCACGGGGCCATCAGCTTGTTGCAACTCGACGGAAGGAGGCCCGTAAATACCCGGGCATACCGGCGTTTTTCCTGTGCCTCGACCGATTGAGCCGTGTTGCGGAGCCCGTGCGGTCCGCGCATAGTTGCGCTGCGATGGACGGCGGAACTCGGGGGTTGGGCGATGGCCGGGCACGGGACGGCGGAGCATCCGCACGGTGCCGACCGCTTGTGCGAGGCCGGGGACCGCGTGTACTCCCGGGCCGTACGACGGGGTCGTGTGCCGCGCCCGGACGCGGAGTCGGTGCCGTGCCTGCTGGAACTCGCCCTGCTGCACCCCGACCCCGACGACATGGACTGGCTGGTCCCGACCTCCCCGCAGGAGGTCATGACCCGGCTGCTGCGCGGGGTCTACGACGAGGTCAGCGGCAGCCAGCGCCGGGTGGGCTCGGCGGTCGCCGCCTTCGAGTGGTACGCCGGTCTCGGGCCGCCGGTGCCGACGGGCGCCGGCGAGGGGGCCGCGATCCGGGTCCTGGACGGACTCTCCCGCATCCAGGCGGCGATGGACGAGGCGACCGAGGCGTGCACCACCGAGGTCCTCACCGTCCAGCCCGGCGGCATCAGGCCCGAGCACGAGCTGACCGAGGGACTGCACCGCGCGCTCGCCCTGCGCGGCCGGGGCGTGCGCATGCGCGACCTGTACACGCACGTCGCCCGGCACGGCCAGGGCCTGCTCAACTACCTGGAGCTGATGGGCGACACGGTGGAGGCGCGAACCCTGGACGAGGTGATCGACCGCCTCATCCTCTTCGACCGCACGGTCGCGTTCATCCCGGCCAACGCGGACCGCACCCTCGCGCTTGAGCTACGGCACCCGGCGCTGGTCGGCTACCTGGGCACCGTATTCGACCGCCTGTGGCGCCTCGCGATCCCGCTCACCGCGGCGCTCCCCGACACCGGCATCGAGGGCATCTCGCACCGCGAGCAGTCCATCGCGGCGCTGCTGGCGGAGGGGCACCAGGACGCGGTGATTGCCGAACGGCTCGGCATAAGCGTCCGCACCTGCCGCGCCCACATCGCGCGCCTCTCGGAGACGCTGGGCGCGGCCAGCCGGGCCCAACTCGGCGTGCGGATAGCGCAGGTGGGGCTCGACAACCCGCGTCAGCCGGCCGACGTCGGCCCGCTCACCCTTCCCGGTCAAGAATCCCCGACCGCCCGATGAGATAGCCCAGCTGCGCCCGGCTCTCACTGCCCAGCGTCGCCGCGAGCTTGGCGATGTGCACGCGCGCGGTACGGACGTTCAGCCCGAGGCGCTCCGCGATGACGGCGTCCGTGTGGCCTTCGACGAGGAGGGCGGCTATGGCGTGTTGGCGGGGGGTTATGCCGTTGAGGGGGGCGGGCTCGACCGTTTCGGGGTACATCGGGGCGGCCATGTGCCAGAGCCGGTCGAAGGTGATGGCGAAGTAGTCGATCAGGACCGGGTGGCGCACTTCAAGGGCGAGCGTGCGGTCGGCGTTGGCCGGGATGAAGGCCACCGTGCGGTCGATCACGACGAGGCGCTCGGTGACCTGGTCGAGGGTCCGCGCCTCCGCGTCGCCGTCCAGCTGCTCGTAGCGGGCCGTCACGGCCGGCGAGTGGCGCTGGGTGTGCTGGTAGAGGGTGCGGATACGGCCGCCGCGGTCGAGCAGCGCCTGGTCCCGGCCGAGGCTCCTGGCGAGGCGTGAGGCGGGGTTGCGGCCGTCGTAGGGCTGGATGGCCAGGAGTTCGCGGGAGGCGTCGGCCATGGCGGCGGCGATGGCCTCGTTGATCCGGTCGAGTCCGCCGATCAGGCCGATGGCCGGCGGGTCCGTCGGGGCGGTGCGCTGTCCGTCGATGCGCATGAGCGGTTCGAACGTCTCGGCCAGTCGCTGCTCGCGCCGCCGCTCGTCGGCGATGCGGTCCGCCGAGGCGCTCAGCCGCCGGTGCAGGGCGAGGGCCGGGGCGACGGGCTCCAGGCGGTCGGGGTCCGTGGCGGCCGGGCTCAGCAGGCCGAAGTCGACGAGACAGGGGGCCGCCCGGACGTCCGCGCCGCTGACGTGCCCGGCACGCAGCGCTCGGCCGTACAGCTCCAGGCCCTCCTCGCACAGTTCCTCCGGACCGTGCCGGTGTGGCTGTGTCGTCACGTGTGACCTTCTTCTTCCTGCGGTTTCTTCTGTGGGTCAGGGCTCCTGCTTGAGGATCCCCGACTGGGCTATGAGGAACCCGAGCTGGGCGCGGCTGCCGCTGCCCAGCGCCGTCGCGAGCTTGGCGATGTGGGCCCGGCAGGTGCGCACGTTCATGCCCAGGCGCCGGGCGATCGCCTCGTCGACGTGGCCCTCGATGAGGAGCTTGGCGATCGAGTGCTGGATCTCGGTGATGCCGTCGGGGGCGGTCTCGTAGGGCGCGCCGGCGCTCAGCGGGACCGCGCGGTTCCACATGAACTCGAAGACCTTGATCAGGTAGCGGACGAGCCCGGGATGCCGGAGTTCGAGGGCGATCTCCCCGTCGTCGCGGGTCGGGATGAAGGCCACGGTCTCGTCGCAGATGATCAGCCGCTCGACGAGTTCGTCGATCGTCCGGTACTCGACCTTGCCGTCGGTGAACTGGGCGACGTAGGCCAGCGTCTCAGGGCTGTAGCGGGCCGGGTGCTGGTAAAGGGTGCGGATGCGGCAGCCGCGTTCGATCAGCGGCCGGTCGCGGTTGAGGCCCTGGGCGAGGGTGTGTTCGAGGCGGCGGCGGCTCGGCTGCACGGTGAGCATCTCGGTCTGGCACTGGGCGGTGGCCAGGTCGAGTGCCGCGTTGATCCGGTCCAGACCCTCCAGCACCGTGATGGAGTGCGTGGTCGCCGTGGACTGGGCGCTGAGCGTCATGAACGGCTCGAAAGCGTCGGCGAGCTCGATCGACATGCGCCGGCGCTGGGTGATCTCGCTCTCGATCGGGTTGAGCCGCTGAGCGAGGGCAATCGAAGGAGGTACCGGGCGTAGCCAGTTCGGGTCGTCAGGATCGGGATGAAGAAGGGCGAACTCCATCAAACAGGGTGCGGGTTCCACATCCGTACGGGCGACCCGTCCCGTCCGGAGAGCGTTCCCGTAGAGGCGTCGCCCTTCCGCGCACAGGTCGGTCAGCCCGTGAGGATGTGTCCGCTTAGTCTCATTTATTGTCAAATCTCCACCCCCCAGGGTCCTGAACGTGCAGGAACATGATGCATCGATTGTGTGGCCATGACGTGCCGGAATGGGCCATCGTCGTATTCGGACGGGGGAGAGGTGACCTTCAAATGAGGACGAAGCCGACTATGCATAAGAGAATGCTTCGCTCGGCGCTAGTCGCCGCCTTCTCCGCCGCTGTGATTTTCGGGGCGCTGGGCGGCTCTGCGGGTGCCGGCAACACCAAGGCGGACGACAGCACCTGGCGCACGACCACTGTGACTGCCGCCGGCGTCGGTGACAGTACCTGGATCGTCACGGCGTCCGACGTCCCGGGTGACAGCACCTGGGTGGCTCCGAGCGACAGCACGTGGGTCGCCGAGTCATGACCACTCCACCCGACGACCGCTCCTTCCGTCGCGAAATGGCCACGGCCTACCGCTCCGGCTGGCACTTCATCGATCTGGTCACCGCGATCCCCCACCCCGGGGACTCGCTCATGGTGACCGTCTTCGGAGAGCCGGTCGTCGTGACGCGGGACGAGGACGAGGACGTACGGGCCTACCGGTGTCTGCGGCGGCCTCGGGGGGCGCCGCAGCCCGTTCGATGTGCGATTCGGTACGGAATGATCTTTGTGAACCTTGATCAGCGAGACCATCGGCTGGTGGAACCGGAAGCCCCCAACCTACGGACCATCTCAGCCACCCCCCGCAGTGCCTGACGCGATTCCCCCGTCGTAACAGATCGCGCCGTCCGCCTCCTCGATCTCGACAGCATGGAGCGCATGAGCGGGAGGCATCCGGGATATCGCCGGTCCAGCGCCCGGGGTGCCTGCTTCCGGG
>NZ_JBSFLV010000115.1:0-29156 GCF_053599215.1 Streptomyces sp. NPDC001002
CGGCCGGAGATCAGCGCCTCGGCCGCGGGGTTGCCCGCGAAGGCGGCGACCACGAGGTCGCCGTCGGGGCGGACCAGGTCGACGCGGTCCGGGGCCCCTTCTGTTCCTACTGGTTACGTGTGCGCCCGCAGCAGCGTCCGCATCGTCCGCATCGCCACCGACAGGTTGGCGAGGTCGAAGGCCTCCGAGCCCTGGATCTCGTCCAGGGTCGTGCGGGCCCGGCCGAGGATCGGCGCGTTCTTCTCCTCCCAGGCCTTGAAGCGCTGCTCGGGAGTCGAGGTGCCGTTGCCGACCGCCAGGACGTCCGCGGTCAGCGCCGAGTGCGCCGCGTAGAGGTCCTCGCGGATGGAGGCGCGGGCCATGGACTGCCAGCGGTCGGCGCGGGGCAGCTCGATGATGCGGTCCATGAGCTGGGTGATGTGGAGGCGGTCGGCGAGGTCGTAGTAGACCTCGGCGACGTCCATCGGCTCCTTGCCCATGCGGTCGGCCACCGAGACGATGTCGAGCGCCGGGAAGGCCGAGGAGAACCCGGCCACGCGCGTGGCCAGCTCGTCCGGGACGCCCGCGCCGGTCAGCTCGTCGTGGATGCGCTGCCACCACTCCTGGTCCGCGCCGCGCAGCAGCTTCGGCAGCTGCTGCCACACCAGCTCGACCCGCTCCGCGAAGAACTCCACCGTCTCGGCGAGCTCCAGCGGCTGACGCCGGTTGTTGAGCAGCCAGCGCGTGCCGCGCTCGACGAGCCGGCGCGAGTGCAGCCGGATCCTGGTCTGGACGGCGGCCTCGACCTTGTTGTCCAGCGCCTCGACCGCGTCCCACACCGGCGCCGAGCTGAAGATCCGCCGGGCCACGGTCTGGGCCCGGACGATCTCTTCGAGCGACGCCCCGGTCTCCTCGCGCAGCCGGTGCAGATACGTCGTACCGCCCGTGTTGACCGTGTCGTTGACCAGCACGGTCGTCACGATCTCCCGGCGCAGCGGGTGCTTGTCCATGTACTCCGGGTACGCCTCGCGCAGCGCCGTCGGGAAGTACGCGTCCAGCAGACTGCGCAGGTAGGGGTCGTCCGGCAGCGTGGTCTGCAGCAGCTCGTCGGCGACCGTGATCTTCGTGTACGCCATCAGCACGGCCGTCTCCGGGCTGGTCAACCCCTGGCCCTGGGCGAGGCGTTCGCGGATCTGGCGGTCGGTCGGCAGGAACTCCAGCGCCCGGTCGAGGTGGCCCGAGCGCACGAGGTGGCGGATGAACCGCTGCTGGGCGTGGAGCATGTCCTTGGACTGGGCGAGCGCGTTGGCGATCGCGGTGTTCTGCGCGTAGTTGTTGCGCAGGACCAGGCGGCCGACCTCGTCGGTCATCTCCGCGAGCAGCTTGTTGCGCTGCTTGACGGTCATGTCGCCGTCGGTGACCAGGCCGTTGAGCAGGATCTTGATGTTCACCTCGTGGTCGGAGGTGTCCACGCCCGCGCTGTTGTCGATCGCGTCCGTGTTGATCTTGCCGCCGGCCAGCGCGAACTCGATCCGGCCCAGCTGGGTCAGACCCAGGTTGCCGCCCTCGCCGACGACCTTGACGCGCAGGTCGGCGCCGTCGACGCGGATCGGGTCGTTGGCCTTGTCGCCGACGTCCGCGTGGGTCTCGGTGGACGCCTTCACATACGTACCGATGCCGCCGTTCCACAGCAGGTCCACCGGCGCCTTGAGGATCGCCCTCATCAGGTCGGCCGGGGTCATCTTGGCGACCTTTTCCTCGATGCCGAGGGCCTCGCGGATGTGGGCGTTGACCGGGATGGACTTGGCGGTACGGGGGAAGACGCCGCCGCCGGTGGAGATGAGGTCGGTGTCGTAGTCGGCCCAGCTGGAGCGGGGCAGGTCGAAGACGCGGCGGCGCTCGGCGTAGGAGGGGGCCGACTGCGGGTTCGGGTCGATGAAGATGTGCCGGTGGTCGAAGGCGGCGACCAAACGGATGTGCTCGGACAGCAGCATGCCGTTGCCGAACACGTCACCGGACATGTCACCGATGCCGACGACCGTGAAGTCCTCGCTCTGGGTGTCGACGTCCAGCTCCCGGAAGTGCCGCTTCACGGACTCCCAGGCACCGCGGGCGGTGATGCCCATGCCCTTGTGGTCGTAACCGGCCGAGCCACCGGAGGCGAAGGCGTCCCCGAGCCAGAAGTTGTACGTCTCCGCGACCCCGTTGGCGATGTCCGAGAACGTCGCCGTGCCCTTGTCGGCCGCGACCACGAGATACGTGTCGTCCTCGTCGTGCCGCACGACGTCGGCCGGAGGCACGACCTCGCCGGCCACCATGTTGTCGGTGATGTCGAGCAGGGCCGAGATGAACGTCTTGTAGCTGGAGATGCCCTCCGCGAGCCACGCGTCCCGGTCCACGCTCGGGTCCGGCAGCTGCTTGGCGACGAAGCCGCCCTTGGCGCCGACCGGCACGATGACGGTGTTCTTCACCATCTGTGCCTTGACCAGGCCGAGGATCTCGGTGCGGAAGTCCTCCTTGCGGTCCGACCAGCGCAGACCACCGCGCGCGACCTTGCCGAAGCGCAGGTGCACGCCCTCGACCTGCGGCGAGTACACCCAGATCTCGTACGCGGGGCGCGGTGCGGGCAGATCGGGGATCGCCTGCGGGTCGAACTTCATGGACACGTACGCGTGCGGCTTGCCGCCCGCCGCCTCCTGGAAGAAGTTCGTCCGCAGCGTCGCCTTGATGACCGTCAGGAAGGACCGCAGGATCCGGTCCTCGTCGAGGGAGGCCACCTGGTCGAGGGCCGCGTCGACCTCTTCGAGGAGGGCGTCGACGATCTCGTGGCCCGCGCGCTGGCGGTCCGGCGACATCCGCGCCTCGAACAGGGAGACCAGCAGCCGGGTGGTGTGGACGTTGCTGCGGAGGGTGTCCTCCATGTAGTCCTGGCTGAAGGTGGAGCCCGCCTGGCGCAGGTACTTGGCGTACGCCCGCAGCACCATGGCCTGGCGCCAGGTCAAACCGGCGCTCAGCACCAGGGAGTTGAAGCCGTCGTTCTCCGCCTTGCCGGTCCAGGTGGCGGCGAAGGCCTCCTGGATGCGCTCGCGGCCGTCGTCACCGAGGTAGTCCGCGCTGCCGTTCTGCGCCTTGGGCATGCGCAGGCCGAAGTCGTAGATCCAGGCGATGCTGCGGTCCGAGCAGCGCAGCTCGTAGGGCCGCTCGTCCATCACCTCGACGCCGAGCCGGTTGAGCACCGGCAGCACCGCGGAGAGGGTGATCGAGGCGCCCTTGCGGTAGATCTTGAAGCGGCGCTCCTCGGGAGCGGCGCCCACCGGCTCGTACAG
Organism: Streptomyces sp. NPDC001002; assembly: GCF_053599215.1. Lineage (NCBI taxonomy): Bacteria > Bacillati > Actinomycetota > Actinomycetes > Kitasatosporales > Streptomycetaceae > Streptomyces > Streptomyces sp. NPDC001002. Next base: position 3,306 of record NZ_JBSFLV010000115.1, read on the forward strand.
GCTGAGCGCGAAGTCCTTGCCGCCCTCCGAGTGGGTCTCGCTGAGCTGCTCCAGGTGGACCAGGTCGGCGACCGCCGCGCGCGGGGAGTGGTCGGCCTTGTAGCCCTCGGGGAAGGCGCTGCCGTACTTGCGCAGCAGCTCGGCGGCCTTCTCCTCGCCGCACTCCGCGTTCAGTGCCTCCCCGAACGCGTCCGCCCAGGAGCGGGCGGCCTCGACCAGGCGGGCCTCGATGCGGTCCTTGTCGGCGTCGGACAGCTGCGGCAGCTCGGTGCCCTGCGGGACGCGGACCACGAAGTGCAGCCGGGACAGGATCGACTCGGTGTTCCAGGCCGTGAAGTCGACGCTGGTGCCGCCCAGTTGCTCCTTGAGGATGTCGATGATCCGCAGCCGGACGCCGGTGGTGTAGCGGTCGCGCGGGAGGTAGACGAGGGCCGAGTAGTAGCGGCCGTATTCGTCCTGGCGCAGGTAGAGACGCAGGCGCCGGCGCTCCTGGAGGTAGAGCACCGAGGTGACGATGGACTGCAGCTCGTCGACCGGGGTCTGGAAGAGCTCGTCGCGCGGGTACGTCTCCATGATCTGGAGCAGGTCGCGCCCGTCATGGCTGTTGGGCGAGAAGCCGGCCCGGTCCAGGACCTCTTCGACCTTGCGCCGGATGACCGGAACCCGGCGCACCGATTCGGTGTACGCGGCGGACGAGAACAGTCCGAGGAAGCGGCGCTCACCGATCACGTTGCCGTCCGCGTCGAACTTCTTGACGCCGATGTAGTCCAGGTACGACGGCCGGTGCACGGTCGAGCGGCTGTTGGCCTTCGTCAGCACCAGGAGCTTGTGCTCGCGGGCCTTGGCGCGCGCGTCGGCGGGCAGCCGCTCGAAGGACGGGCTGACCGGGTGGCTCTCGTCGCCCGCGTGCTGCGGGTCGGAGCGCAGGATGCCGAGGCCGGTGCCGGGCACGGCGGCCAGCGAGTCGTCGTCCCGCAGTTGGTACTCGCGGTAGCCGAGGAAGGTGAAGTGGTCGGCGGCCAGCCAGCGCAGCAGCTCGCGGGCCTCCTCGACGTCCTGTGCGCGCAGGTCGGAGGCGACCGGCTCCTTGGGCAGCTCCTCGGCCATGCGCAGGGCCGCGTCCCGCATCTTGTCCCAGTCCTCGACGGCCTCCCGGGCGTCGGACAGGACCCGCAGCAGGTCGGCGGTGATCTGCTTGAGGTCGTCGCGGTCGGTCTCGCGGTCGATCTCGACGTGGATCCAGGACTCGATGTGCGCGTCGTGCGGCAGCTCGCCGGCCGACTGCGCGGTGAGCACCTCGATGAGCTTGCCGGTCACGTCACGACGGACGACGACCTGCGGGTGGATCACGACGTGGATGCCGCGGCCCTGCCGGGTCAGCTCGTTGGTCACGGAGTCCACGAGGAAGGGCATGTCGTCGGTGACGACCTCGACGACGGAGTGGCTGCACGTCCAGCCGTTCTCCTCGACCGTCGGGGTGTGCACCCGCACGTTGGCCGTGCCCTGCGGACGGTTCTCGGCCAGTCGGTAGTGGGAAAGAGCGGCTCCGAAGACGTCGACCGGCTCGCGGTCGCCCAGGTCCTCCGGGGCCGTGTGCAGGTAGTAGCGCTGGAGGAACGCGAGTACGGATTCGCTGTCCGGGGTGTCCGGATCGCCCTCGTCCGCCGTCCCGGTCGGTAGGTTCCCCCCGACCGGGCTGTTCTCAGCTACCCGAGCGGCCCTCTCCAGCAGCTCGGCCTTGGCTTCGTCCAGCTTGGTCTGCATTGTCCTCTGGCTCCTGTCGCGCGCCGTTGCGTGACGTAGAAGGAAGTACGGGGTCTTCCCCTGCGGCTCGACGCCACGGCCCGGGTTCTCCGGTCTGCTCCGACGCTATGCCGCAAGGTGAGATGAGCGGGGGGTTATCAGCCAATGTCGGCGCCCCTGCGGGGTGTGACGCTGCTCTCGGCGGCGCCTCTTCCCGGGGGGTGCGCGGCGCCTCGGCGGCGCTCACGCCTCCGTCCCGCCCGCGCGGACCAGCGACCGCCGCCCGGACACGGATGTGGTCCGTGTTCACCGGGCGCAGGGCAGGGGCAACAGTGCCCCCGCGAGCTATCGCGCTGATCACGCCACCCAGGCTATCGCTCCTTGCGGGGGCCCCGTCATGAGCCGTATGTGTACAAAACCAGGGGTGGAACTTTGACGTTCTGCACAGGAGCGAAGTACGCGTCGAGGGCGTATTCCGCGCGACCGCGGACAGGGCGGACAGCGGCGGCAGTCTTTGGCGAAACTCCCCCATGAGCTCCCTCCCTCCTCCGTTCGGCGCACGCCCCCTTGGCAAGCGCGCCCGACGGGGGCACGTTGCCGACATGACAGCCAAAATCCTGATCGTCACCGGCGACGCGGCGGAGTCCCTGGAGGTCCTGTACCCCTACCAGCGGCTCCGCGAAGAGGGCTACGAGGTCCACATCGCGGCCCCCACGCGCAAGCAGCTCCGGTTCGTCGTCCACGACTTCGAACCCGGCTTCGACACGTACACCGAGAAGCCCGGCTACACCTGGCCCGCCGACCTGGCCTTCGCCGACGTCGACCCCGGTCAGTACGCCGCCCTCGTCATCCCCGGCGGCCGCGCCCCCGAGTACCTGCGCAACGACCCCGAGCTGCGCAAGATCCTCAAGTCCTTCTTCGACGCGGACAAACCGGTCGCCCAGATCTGCCACGGCCCCCTGCTCACCGCGGCGATCGACAGCCTGCGCGGCCGCCGGGTCACGGCGTACCCCGCCCTTGAGCCCGACATGCAGGCCGCCGGAGCCACCTTCCAGGACACCGAGGCGGTCGTCGACGGCACCCTGGTCTCCTCCCGAGCCTGGCCGGACCACCCGGCGTGGATGCGGGAGTTCTTGACGGTGCTGCGCGCGAAAGCACCGGTGACCTAGGCGGTCGGCGGGGTGGGGGCGGGGTCACGTGGGTTGGCGGGGGGGGCGGATCGGTTGGCCTGGACCGGAGTGACCGACCGACTCCCACTGCTCCGCCCCCGGCAGGGCTACGCCGCTATTCGTTCCGCCTCCGCGACCGCTTCCGCCAGTGTGTCCACCACCGGGACGCCGACCGCCTCCAGGCTGGCCCGGCCGTGCGAACCGCCGGTGTAGAGCACGGCTCGGGCGCCGACGTGCAGCGCGGCCACGGCGTCGTCGGCTGCGTCACCGATCACCACCGTGCGCGCGGGTTCCACCAACTCCAGTGCGCCCAGGTGGCGGACCATGTGCTCGGCCTTGCTGCCGCCGGAGGGCCCGATCCGGCCTTCGACGCGCAGGAAGTGCGGCTCGATGCCGAACCCCCGGACCAGCGGGACCAGTTCGTCGTGCCCGTACATGCTCAGCAGCGACTGGCTGCGCCCCGCCGACCGCCAGCCGGCGAGCAGCTCCACCGCGCCGTCGGTGAGCCCGCACCCCACCCGGTGCTCGGTGTAGTACCGGTGGAAGGTCTCGTCCATGACCTCCCACTCGGCGTCGGTCGGCAGCCGCCCGAGCAACCGCTCGTAGAACTTCGGCACCGGCACGCAGTACAGCTCCCGGTACCGCTCCATCGTGATCGGCTCAAGGCCCAGCTCGGCGAAGGCCGCGTTCGTCGCACCGATGATCGCGTCGTTGTCGTGAAACAGCGTCCCGTTCCAGTCCCACACGATGTGGGCCCCTGTCTGCATCCCCATGCCAAAAACGTACCCGCCGCCACTGACAATCAAGAGACCCGCAGGTCAAGTGGGCATGAAGGGGACGGATGGGGCCGGCGAGCCAGGGCGAGACGTCCTTCAGCACCGCCGCAAGCGAAAACTCGGCTTCAGTCCCCGAGTCCCACCAAGTTCGGGATCTCCTGCGTCGCGAACCACAGCAGCTCGTGGTCCTCGGCCCCGTCCACCACGAACTGCGCGTCGTCGTCCCCACCGTCCGCCGCACCCACGGCATCGGCCGCGGCGGCCACGTCCGTCTCCGCGTCGTCGGCGTCCACATGCACGGCGGCCGCCTTGCCCAGCGCCACGGTCCCGGCGACCCGCACCTCGCCCAGCGCCGCCGGATCGAGCCCGCGGTCGGGGTCGGCGACCGCGGCACCGTCCGCCACGTCGAGGGCGACGACGACCCGGCGCCGTACCGCCGCGGGGTCCGCCGCCAGCTGGCGCAGGGAGGCCAGCGCGGCCCGGTTCAGCGCCGCGTACTCCAGTTCCTCGATGTCGTCCGAGAGGTACCACTCGCGCAACGCGGGGGTGACGGCGTAGGCGAGGAACGGTCCGGTCGCCAACTCGCCCGTCTTGTACGCCTCGGCGAGACCGGAGAGGGTCAGGGGGACGTAGACGCGCATGGCAGGCCGCTTTCGGTCGGTGGGTTCCGCAGGGTCCCGGGGAGGGCTGAGCCGCGCCTCCCGGAGGGGCTTCAGGATACGTGCGGGGGCCGTACGGGACTCGGTTGGAGTCCCCTTTCGAGTCCCCACCCGCACCTCGAAGGGCGTCCACCCCGGTCCCCGGAAGTCACCCGGGGCACCGCGGAGAACACGGGGTTTCAGGCCCCCTCGATCACTCGGATAAGTGAACATCCCGGCCACCCCGACCCGGGCCGCCGCTTCCTTGCCCCGGCCGCCTCCGCCGCCGTACAAGATCCCCACCGCAAAAGTTACCGCCCGGTATGAACCGGGCCGAGCGAACGGGGACTCCCATGCACAAGGTCATGACCAGGGCGCAGCACCGCACCGCCGGTCGCCCACCGGCCCGCCGCGCCCCGGGCGGGACCGCGCCCCTCACGGCCCCCGACGGCGACCGCCCGCCGGGCTCCCGCGCAGGCACCCTCACCCCGCGCACAAGGCCGACGGACGGCCGCCCGGCGCCGGGCCCGAGCAGGGGCACCACGACCGCTCAGGGGGGCGTCAGGCGGCCACGGGACACCGCTGCTCCGGGCACGGTCACGCCGTCGCTGAACACCCCCGCTTCGGGCACGGTCACGCCGCCGCTGGACACCCCCGCTTCGGACACCGCCACGCCGCCGCTGGACACCCCCGCTTCGGACACCGCCACGCCGCCGCGGGACACCATCGCTCCGGGCCCGGCGTCGCCGTCGCGAGACATCACGAGGGTGCCCGCAGCGCGCACCGCCACCAATCCCGCAGCACGCACCGCCACCAACCCCACCGCGCGTACCGCCACCAGCCCCACCGCACGCCCCGCCACCACCACCGCTGGTCTCACCACTCACACCGCCCCCGGCGCCGCACCCGCCTCGCGCACCCCGGCCCACGCCCCGCCCGGCGCCTACCCCACCCCGGTCACCGCAGGCGGCACGCCCGGTCCCGCGGCCCGTACGACCGTCCCCGCCCAGGCCCGGCGTCTGCCGCCCGCCCCGCAGCCCCGCCCCACCGACCTCTTCGCCGACCGGCTGCTCGCGGTGCTGAGCGGTCAGCGCCCGGTGCACTGGATGCTCCGGCACACCGCGGGCCGCGCCTACGACGAACTGGCCCTGCTCGCCGACCGCACGCCTCTACGCACGCGTGGCACCCGACCCGTCGTCCGCGACATCGGCTACTTCGTCCCGCGCGAGGGCGCCATCGAGGCCTTCGCCCGGATCGGCGCCGGCGACCAGCTGCGAGCCATGGCCTTCCGCCTGGAACAGGGCGCGGATCTGCGCTGGCGGTGCACGGCGGTGGAGATGGGCGGCCCACGCCCGACGCACCTCGCGGACGACGACTGACCGCCGACCCGGAGGCTCCTGCCCTGGCACCCGGGCACCCGACCACCTGGCCCAGAGGCGCCTTGTCCCGCCACCCGCCCCCGGCCCCGACGCCGTGCGCGCCCCATCGCACGCCGAAGGGCCGGGCACCCTGGGGGTGCCCGGCCCTTCCTGCGTCACGGCGCTCCAGGCGCCGTCACATGCTGCTCCTGGTTACTTCTTGCGGCGGCTACGGCTGCGCGACTGCTTGCGGCGCTCCGCGCGCGTGAGGCCGTCGGCCTCGGAGCGCACCGGCTCGTCGTCACCGGCGAAGTCGCCCTCGATGGTGCCGCCTTCGCCGTCCACGGTCGGGGCGGAGAAGTGCAGGTTCCGGCGCGCCGGGGCGTCCAGGCCCTTGGCGCGGATCTCCGGACGGCCGTTCGCCTGGGCCGGCACCGCGTCCTGCTTGGCCATGTCGACCGGCGCGGCGTCCTCGACCGGGACCTCCTCGACCTGCTGCTCGACCTGGACCTCCAGGTTGAACAGGTAGCCGACGGACTCCTCCTTGATGCCCTCCATCATGGCGGTGAACATGTCGAAGCCCTCGCGCTGGTACTCGACCAGCGGGTCCTTCTGGGCCATCGCGCGCAGGCCGATGCCCTCCTGGAGGTAGTCCATCTCGTAGAGGTGCTCGCGCCACTTGCGGTCCAGGACCGACAGCACGACCCGGCGCTCCAGCTCACGCATGATCTCGGAGCCGAGCTGCGTCTCGCGGCCCTCGTACTGCTCGTGGATGTCGTCCTTGATGGACTCGGAGATGAACTCGGCGGTCAGTCCGGCCCGGTCGCCGGCCGCCTCCTCCAGCTCCTCGACGGTGATCTTCACCGGGTAGAGCTGCTTGAAGGCGCCCCACAGCCGGTCCAGGTCCCAGTCCTCCGGGAAGCCCTCGGCGGTCTCCGCGCCGACGTACGCGTCGATCGTGTCGTCCATGAAGTGCACGACCTGCTCCTGCAGGTCCTCGCCCTCCAGGACGCGGCGGCGCTCGCCGTAGATGACCTCGCGCTGGCGGTTGAGGACCTCGTCGTACTTGAGGACGTTCTTGCGGGTCTCGAAGTTCTGCTGCTCGACCTGCGACTGGGCGGACGCGATCGCGCGCGTGACCATCTTGTTCTCGATCGGGACGTCGTCCGGCACGTTCGCCATGGACATCACGCGCTCGACCATCTGGGCCTTGAACAGGCGCATCAGGTCGTCGCCGAGGGAGAGGTAGAAGCGGGACTCGCCCGGGTCGCCCTGACGGCCGGAACGACCGCGCAGCTGGTTGTCGATACGCCGCGACTCGTGCCGCTCGGTGCCGAGGACGTAGAGCCCGCCGAGGTCCTTGACCTCCTCGAACTCGGCCTTGACCGCCTGCTCCGCGTTCTTCAGAGCGGCGGGCAGGGCCTGGGCCCACTCCTCGATGTGCTCCTCGGGGTCGAGACCGCGCTGGCGCAGCGCCGCCTCGGCGAGGTCGTCGGGGTTGCCGCCGAGCTTGATGTCCGTACCACGGCCGGCCATGTTGGTGGCGACCGTCACGGCGCCCTTGCGGCCGGCCTGGGCGATGATCGGCGCCTCACGGTCGTGCTGCTTCGCGTTCAGCACCTCGTGCTGGATGCCGCGCTTGGAGAGCTGCTGCGAGAGGTACTCGGACTTCTCGACCGACGTCGTGCCGACGAGGATCGGCTGGCCCTTCTCGTGCTTCTCCGCGATGTCGTCGACGACCGCCTCGAACTTGGCGACCTCGGTGCGGTAGATCAGGTCGGACTGGTCCTTGCGGACCATCGGCCGGTTCGTCGGGATCGGGACCACGCCGAGCTTGTAGATCTGGTGGAACTCGGCGGCCTCGGTCATCGCCGTACCGGTCATGCCGGACAGGCCGGACTGCTCCTTGCCCGACTGGTCGTGGCGCTTGTAGAGGCGGAAGAAGTTCTGGAGGGTGATCGTGGCGAGAGTCTGGTTCTCGTCCTTGATGTCCACCCCTTCCTTCGCCTCGATCGCCTGGTGCATGCCCTCGTTGTAGCGGCGGCCGGCGAGGATACGGCCGGTGTGCTCGTCGACGATCATGACCTCGCCGTCGAGGACGACGTAGTCCTTGTCCTTCTTGAAGAGTTCCTTGGCCTTGATGGCGTTGTTCAGGTAGCCCACCAGCGGGGTGTTCACCGACTCGTAGAGGTTGTCGATGCCCAGCCAGTCCTCGACCTTGGCGACCCCGGACTCGTGGATCGCGCAGGTGCGCTTCTTCTCGTCGACGTCGTAGTCGCCGCTCTCCTCCTCGCCCTTGAGGGGGTTGCCCGCCTCGCCGCGCTTGAGGCGCGTGACCAGCTTGGCGAAGTCGCCATACCACTTGGTGGCCTGGTCGGCCGGGCCGGAGATGATCAGCGGCGTACGGGCCTCGTCGACCAGGATGGAGTCGACCTCGTCGACGATGGCGAAGTTGTGACCGCGCTGGACGAGCTCGTCCTGGGCCCACGCCATGTTGTCGCGCAGGTAGTCGAAGCCGAACTCGTTGTTCGTGCCGTAGGTGATGTCGCACGCGTACTGCTCGCGACGCTGGGCCGGCGTCATGTTGGCGAGGATGCAACCGACTTCCAGGCCCAGGAACTTGTGGACGCGGCCCATCATCTCGGAGTCGCGCTCGGCCAGGTAGTCGTTGACCGTGATCAGGTGAACGCCCTTGCCGGACAGCGCGTTCAGATACGCGGGCAGGGTGCCGACCAGGGTCTTGCCCTCGCCGGTCTTCATCTCGGCCACGTAGCCCAGGTGGAGGGCGGCGCCGCCCATCATCTGCACGTCGTAGTGCCGCTGGCCAAGGACGCGCTTGGCGGCCTCGCGCACGGTGGCGAAGGCTTCGGGAAGCAGGTCGTCCAGACTCTCACCATCGGCGTACCGCTGCTTGTACTCATCGGTGAGGGCCCGCAGCTCGGCGTCGGAGAGGTCGACGAAGTCCTCTTCGATGGAGTTGACCTGGTCCGCGATGCGGTGCAGCTTGCGCAGGATCTTGCCTTCGCCTGCACGCATGATCTTCGAGAGGACGGACACGGGGGTTGGTCTCCTTGCCGGTCGGGCCTGGCAGAGTCGGTTTCCTTGGACTTACTGAGCAACGGCCATCGTATGCGAGGACACCACCAAGCCGGGAGGCCTGTCGCGACGACGACCTCTCACCGCTTCGCGCGCTGCTTCAAATCTTCTTCAAAGGGAACAACGGCCGGGCCCCGCCGATGGTGCCGCGCCCCGCCGACGAATTGCGCGAATTGTGATCACCCGCTCACGGAGCGCTAAAAGATGGCGCTCTCGCGGGCGTTCCGAGCAGAATCGGCCGATGGAACCCGTGACGCTCACGACGGCCCGCCTACTTCTGCGCACGGTCGGTCCGCAGGACACCGACGCCGTGTACGCGGCCGCACAGGACCCCGACATTCAGCGCTGGACCACGATTCCGTCCCCCTATCTGCCCGAGCACGCGCGGAGTTTCACGGAACAACTGGTCCCGGACGGCTGGGCGAACTCCTCCATGTTCACGTTCGGCGTCTTCCTTCCCGAACCCGAAGGCGACCTGGTGGGCATGCTCAGCCTCTCGATGCGCTCCCTGGGGGTGGCCGAGGTCGGGTTCTGGGGCGCCAAGGAGCACCGCGGCCACGGCTACACCACGGAAGCCGCCCTCGCCGCCTCCCACTGGGCGTTCACCCAGGTGTCGATCGACCGCGTCGAATGGCGCGCGGAGGTGGGCAACACGGGCTCCCGCGCGGTGGCGGAACGGGCGGGCTTCGTCGTCGAGGGCACGCTGCGTTCCTCGATCAACAACAAGGGCGTACGACGGGACTGTTGGGTGGGCTCCCTGCTGCCGTCGGACCTGGGACTGCCGTCGACGGCGCCGTATCTGCCGGCGCCCGCTTAGAGCCGGCGCTCCGGTCGTGACCGGCGCTTTCGCCGTGCCCGGCGCCGCGGCATACCCGCAGCTCACGCCGCATTGTCAGTGGCGCCCTCTATCGTGCGGACCATGACGACCCCGCGTCCTTTCACCGACCTCTCGGCAGACGAGGCCCGCCGTATCGCGCTGCGCGCCCAGGGTTTCCTGGGCACCCCCGACCGCAGGGCGGGCGTCCGGGGCGTCCTCCGCCATCTCGGCGCGGTCCAGTTGGACACGATCTCGGTCCTGGCCCGCTCCCACGAGCTCATCCCGTACGCGCGCCTGGGCGCGGTGGGCCGCCGGACGGTCGAGGACGCCTACTGGAAGACCGCGCCCCCCGGCACGGCTCCGGCACGGCCGCACGCCTTCGAGTACTGGTCGCACGCCGCGTGCATCCTCCCCGTCGAGGAGTGGCCGCACTTCGCCTTCCGCCGCCGCGCCTACCGCGCCCGCCCGCACTGGAACCACGACCTGCCGGACGGCACCTACGACCAGGTCGTCAAGCAGCTCCGCGCCGAAGGCCCCCTCACGGCCACGGAGTTGGGCGGCGCCAAGCGCACCAGCGAGTGGTGGGACTGGTCGGGTTCGAAGGTCGCCGTGGAGCGCGCGCTGATGTACGGCGAGGTGGTGTGCGTGGAGCGCCGCGGCTGGAAGCGGGTCTACGACCTCGCCGAGCGCGCGATCCCCGACGATCTGCTGCACGACGACCTGGACGACGCCGAGTGCGTACGCCGCCTGGTGCGCCTCGCGGGGCAGTCCCTGGGCGTCGGCACGCGCGCGGACATCGCCGACTACCACCGCCTCAAGGGCGAGCAGGTCGACGCGGTGATCGCCGACTCGGGCCTGGTGCCCGTCACGGTCGAGGGCTGGGCCAAGCCGGCCTGGGCCGACCCCGCGGCCCTGGAGACACCTCCGCGTGGCCGTCACCGCACCACGCTGCTGTCCCCGTTCGACTCCCTGATCTGGGAACGGGCGCGCACGGAGCGGATCTTCGGCTTCACCCACCGCCTGGAGGCCTACGTCCCCAAGCCGAAGCGCATCCACGGCTACTTCGCGATGCCGGTCCTCGCCGGCGGCCGCCTCGTCGGCCGGGTCGACCCGGGCCGCGAGGGCCAGACCCTGATCGCCCGACAGGTCACCCTGGACGGCGCGAAAGCGGTCCCGAAGGTGGCGGAGGCGCTGGTCGAGGCGGCGAGCTGGGTGGACTGCACGAACGTACGGGTGGAGCGGGTGGACGCCCCGGAGCTGCGCGAGCCCCTCATCAAGGAGGTGACTCGCGCGTTGACCGCCGCGCTGCGCTGACCGGGATCAGGCGATCCGTCGACCGAAGTCAGCGGATCTCGAGAATCTTCTCCCGCATCGCGTAGACCACGGCCTCCATCCTGGAGTGCAGCTGCAGCTTCTCCAGGATGTTGCGCACGTGGTTCTTCACGGTGTTCTCGGAGATGAACAACTCCTTGGCGATATCGCGGTTGTTCATCCCCGTGGCGACGAGTTTGAGCACTTCGAGTTCGCGGTCGGTCAATCGCGGTGCCGGCACCAGCCGGCGCTCGTCGGTGCGCTGGATCATCGACTTGAACTCGGTGAGCAGTTTCGACGCCATGGACGGACTGATCTGCGACTGCCCGTCGGCCACCGCGCGAATGGCGGTGGCCACCTCGTCGGTGGAGATCTCCTTGAGGAGATATCCGGTGGCGCCCGCCTTGATCGCGTCGTAGAGGTCGGCCTCCTCGTCGCTGATCGTGAGCATGATGATCTTCGCGCTGGGGGCCACCTCCTTGATGGAGGTGCAGGCCTCGATACCGCCGCGCTTGGGCATCCGCACGTCCATCAGGATGATGTCCGGCAGCAGGTCGGCGGCCTTGTCGACGGCTTCCGCACCGTCCCCGGCCTCGCCCACGACCTGGATGTCCTCCTCGGCCGCGAGCACGATCTCCAGGCCACGACGGAAGAGGGCGTGGTCGTCCACGACCAGGACCCTGATCGGCTCCTTGCGTGGTGTGCCCGCGTCCGGGCCCATGGCGACGGTGCCGCCGTCGGCATCCCCGTCCTGCATCGGTCCGAAGCTGTCCGCCATCGTTCCTCCCCCTGAAGGCTGTGGCCTGTGGTGCTGTGCCATCGCCAACCCAAGGCAACGGCCCACCGGTTGAGCCGCTGTGGCCATGATTCCATGCCTGGATGACAACGCGGTGACCGTGCGCGGCGCGAACTGGTCGCACACCGGTGCCCCTGGGGGCGCACACGCGCTCCAGGGGCACAGGCTCAACGGTCTGCGGGGCCGGTCAGCCGCCCAGCGTGCCCCCCGGCGCGGGGGACTCCACCTGGGCCACCATCGGGTCCGTGCTCAGGTGAATGACGCCGTAGTCGTAGGCGTGCCGCCGGTAGACGACACTCGGTTCCTTGGTCTCGGAGTCGACGAACAGGTAGAAGTCGTGGCCGACCAGTTCCATCTCGTAGAGGGCCTGGTCGAGAGTCATCGGGGAGGCGACGTGGGTCTTCTCGCGGACGATGAGGGGGCCGTCACCCTTCACTTCCAGCGAGCCGATCTTCTTCGTGGGGACACCGTCCACCGCGTCCTCGTGGACGGGGTGGCCGTTCCCGTTGAGCGTCGCCGCGCCCGGCACGTGGTCGGCGACCTCGGCCGCCGGGATCCTGCGGGCACCGCGGCGCGAGAACCGCTTGTCGTGCTGCTTGCGCAGCCGGGCGTCCAACTTCTCCGCCGCGAGGTCGAGCGCCGCGTACGGATCGTTGGCGGATGCCTCCGCCCGAATCACCGGACCGCGGGAGCGGAGCGTGATCTCCACTCGGTCACAACGGTCGGCCTGTCGGGGGTTCGGCTCCTTGGACACCTCCACGTCGAGGCTGATCACCTTGCCGTCGAGCTTCTGGATCTTCTCCAGCTTCAGCTTCTCGGCCACGTGCTTGCGGAACCGCTCGGGCACCTCGGTCTTGCGGCCCTTGACGACGATGTCCACGCAGAACTCCGTTCCCGGATAGCCCCGCTTCGCCTGCGGAGCATCTCCCTTTGCACCCGGTCCCGGTGAACCACCGGAACCTCGGACTCGGTGACTTCCACCTCCTCCTCCCCCACAGGCAAGATCTCCACCCCACCGGTGCGAGTGATTGTGCAAAACCCGCAGCACGGCATTCCGATACGCGAGGTATGGCCTGCGCCTTTTCCTCACAACCGAACATATCTCGCCCGGACGGATGTCGTCACCCTCTACCGCCGCGTACCTCCGTTCTGGTGAATTGACCCTCTCATTACCTGCAACGATGCAAGTTTCCAGTCAGTTCCGGTTTATTTCGAAGGAATCAGGCGACGCCGCGACCACAGCTGCGCAGATCACGTCAACGGCGTCACTTGATCCAGTTGTACGTTCCCCACCGCCTTCCCGACTCAGCGCCGCGTACACGGACGTCCGCTGATCGTCGTGGCCGTGGCCGCGAGGCCTACAGCGCCGGCCCGCCCGCACGGCCCGCGCCGCTTCCGTCAGCGAGGCGCCCGTGGTCATGAGGTCGTCGACAAGCACGACCCGGCCTCCGCGCAGCAGCCCCGCGCCGCCGGGAGCCACCGCCAGCGCGCCCGCGAGATTGTCCAGCCGCTGCCGGGAGTTGAGCCCGGACTGGTCGGCCACGGCCCGCTGCTGTCGCAGCACCGCCAGCACCCGGGCACGGGTCCCGGTCCGCCGCAGCTCGCCGGCCGCCGCGAGCGCGATCCGCCGCGCCGGGTCATGCCCGCGCGCCCGCACCGCACCGCCCGCGGACGGAACGGGAACGAGCAGCACGGGAGCGCTACCGCTCGGGCCCTGCTCCCTGTCCACCCACTCACCACCGGCGACCCCCAGCCCCGCCCGCACAGCCCCCGCCAGGGCCGCGCCCAGCGGTGCCGTGAGAGCCAGCGCGCCGCGCTCCTTGTGGGCCAGCAGCATGGCCCGCACCTCGTCCGCGTACCGGGCGGCCGCGTGCACCACGGGCAGCCCGGGCGGCTCCGGCACCGGTCGCACCCGGCACGGTGCGGCCCCGCTCAGGGCGGCACGGCACTCCGGGCAGAGCACCGTGCGAGGCCTCCCGCAGCCTCCGCACTCGGCCGGCAGCACCAGATCGGTGAGGTCCTGCCACCACCCCCGCATGCCCACCACTGTGCCAAGACCCGAGCCGCCCGACCACCCCTGTGGATAACTCCCTGTGGACAACTCCAGGCTGCGGCTGCGGGTGGGGCTGCGGCAGGCTGGAGCCAGGGCTATGGCTCGGGCTAGGACTGGGGCTACGGCTGGGGCTCACCCCGGATAAACCGGCGCCGTCCCGTCCGTGACCACCTTCTGCCACTGCGCCCCTGACCGGAGCCGCACGATCCCGTCCTCCGAGTACGCCACCAGCGGAAGCCGGTCGTCCTCGGCCGCCGTGAGCTCCTTGACCCCGGTCAGGGCCGCGGGCGCGGGCCCCTCCGGCGTGGAGCCGTCGATCTGGACGTACCGCATGGTCTGCACACCGCCCTGCTCCCGCCCGACCACCACGAGCCGGCTGTCCCCGGCCCACGACATGGCGGTGACGTCCTCCAACTCCGGTGTCGCGGAGCGCAGTTCCTGCACCCAGACCGTCGGCCGCTCGTCCTTGGCGCCCGTCTCGCCGGTCCGCTCGATCCGCCCGATGAGGAGCGAGGTCCGGTCGCCCTTGGCCACCACGAGCGCGATCCGCACCCCGTCGGCGGCCACGCGGACGTCCTGGATGCGTCCGTCGAGGCCGGGTGCCTTCACCACGATCGGCTCGCCCCTGCCTTGTTCCAGCAGGAGCAGGCGGGGGTCGGCGGGGTCGCGGTCGGCCACCCAGAGGTCGCCGTGCGCGTCCCAGCTGGGCGCCGTCAGCCGGTTCGCCTCCGTCGAGCCGTGGCTGGTCAGCACGGCGTCCCCGAGCGATCCACCCGACACCAGGGAGGCGACGTACAGGTCCTTGCCGTCGTCGGCGACCCCGGCCGCGGACTGCTCGTCCCGCGACACGGCCACCGACAGCAGCTCCTTGCCGGTCTCTCCCAGAGCGCCCGGCACAGGGTCGGGCTTGGTGTTGGGATTCTCGGCCGACAGCCGCACCAGCCGCTTCTTGCTGTCGATGAAGTACAGGTAGGAGGGATGCTGCGCCGACGCGCGCGTGTCGACGAGTTCCCCCGGGTCGTCGCCGAGCGAGCACAGCCGCTTGCTGCCGGAGCGGAGTTCGACCGTGTCCACGATCGGGGTGAGGTTCTGCAGGGTGAACAGCAGCTGGGCCGCCATCTCGCCGCACTTCGTCGAACCGACCCGGGCGGCGTTCTCGTTCAGCGGCACGGTCAGCTTGTTCTGGTCGTCCGGCGTGAGCGCCTTGACGCCCTTCTTGAGCGCCGTACCGGTCGGGAAGCTCGTCCGGACCACCGGGTCGAGCCAGCTGGAGGGCCCGTTGAGCAGGGACCTCACCATCTCCGTCGTGGGGTCCACGTACCGGCGTACGTACACGGGGTCGGCGACCGCCGCCGTGTGCGCCTGCGTGTTCGCCGTGGTGTTCGAGGCGAAGTAGTACTTGTTGACGGACATGTAGTTGCGCTGGAAGTCCGACTTCCCCATGACCACGCCCTGCGGCAGCCGGTCGATGCGCCACTGCTTGGTCTTCTTGTCCCGCGTCAGGTGCACCGGCGCGGCATAGGACCCCTTGGCGGCCGCGTACGACTGCTGCTCGTCCACGGTGGCGACCTTGGTGCCGGTCAGCGTGAACGTCAGGTCGTCGGCGACCTCGTGTCCGTTGGCCTCGGTGCCCGGGCCGTTCTGCAGGACTGTGGTGGACAGCCCCGGCTGCCACGTCTGCGACGCCTTGCGGGTCAGATACTGGCGCGCCGTCGAGTACCCCGGGTCGTCACTCGTCAGCGCCTCCAGAAAGCCCGACACGATGTCCGAGGGCTGGGCGTCGTCCTGGGGCGGCATCGCGAAGACCCGCACCTGGGTGTCCTGCCGGGGCGTGGACTCGACCCCGCGCAGATCCCCGCTGTCGGGCATCGAGGCGCAGCCCGCCAGCAGTACGACGCCACAGGCGGCATACGCCGTCGCGCGCGTGGCCCCCCACCGAGCGCCCCCGTCGCGGTCACCGCCCACGAGATGCCTCCCCCTGCTTGTTCGCGTCCTCCGGCCCGGCGTCCTGGCGGCCGGCGGACTCGCTCCGCGCGCCGTCGGCGGCGGGCGTCCCGTCCTGTCGTCGTGCGCCCGAGACGGGCCTCGGCACCACGCGCGCGCCGTTGCCGGGCAGCGCCGTCGGGTCGGCCGTGGGTGTCGCACCGGTCAGCCGCGGCGTCATCGGTATCTGGTCCCCGGTCGGCTGCGCGGGCACGGTGGCGACCTTGTCACCGCCCGCGCGCGGCAGCCCGGCATCGTCCAGTCCGCGGTTGCGCCGCGAGTCCTTGGGCTCCAGCGGTATCGGGGAGCCCCGCAGCGGCTCGTCCGCAGTCCGCGGCAGCGTCAGCCGGAACTGCGAACCGCCGCCCGGCTCGCCCCACGCCTGCAGCCAGCCGCCGTGCAGCCGCGCGTCCTCCAGGGCGATCGACAGCCCCAGGCCCGTACCGCCGGTGGTACGCGCGCGTGCCGGGTCGGCCCGCCAGAAGCGGCTGAACACGCGCGTGGCCTCGCCGGGCTTGAGCCCCACCCCGTAGTCGCGCACGGCGACCGCCACCGCCCCGCCCGCCGAAGCCAGCTTGACGACGACGTCCCTGCCCTCACCGTGCTCCACGGCGTTGACGACGAGATTGCGCAGCACCCGCTCCACGCGCCGGGCGTCCGCCTCGGCCACCACGGGCTGCTGGTCGCCGATCACGCGTACGTGCGTCCCCTTGCGCTCGGCGAGCGGCGCGGCCCCGCTGAGGACCCGCCGGACGACCTCCCTGAGGTCTATCGGCTCGGCCTCAAGCGCCGCCGCGCCCGCGTCGAAGCGGCTGATCTCCAGCAGATCCGCCAGCAGCGTCTCGAACCGGTCCAGCTGGTCGGCGAGCAGTTCGGCCGACCGCGCGGTCATCGGATCGAAGTCCACGCGCGCGTCATGGATGACATCGGCCGCCATCCGTACGGTCGTCAGCGGCGTCCGCAGCTCGTGCGACACGTCCGACACGAACCGCCGCTGCATCCGCGACAGGTCCTCCAGCTGCTGGATCTTCAGCTGCAGGTTCTGCGCCATCTTGTTGAAGGCCTCGCCGAGCCGCGCGATGTCGTCCTCGCCGGTGACCTTCATCCGCTCCTGCAGCCGCCCGGCCGACAGCCGCTCGGCGATCCCGGCCGCCATCCGCACCGGCGTGACGACCTGCCGCACCACCAGCCAGGCGATGGCCCCGAGGAGTACGACGACGAAGAGCCCTGCGGTCGCCAGCGTGCCGGTGACCAGGCTCAGCGACTTCTCCTCCTGCGTGAGCGGGAAGAGGTAGTAGAGCTGGTACGGGTCACCGTTCGGGTCGTTGACCTGCTTGCCGATGACCAGCGCCGACTGGGACTCCTTGCCGCCGTCCTTGTAGACGATGCGGGTGTAGCTCTGAGCGGCCGAGGAGCTGTCGTTGATCTTCTGGCGCAGGGCCTCGGGCACGCTCACCGTCGGGTCGACGCCACCGGAGGCACGCGGGCCGCGTCCGCCACCGCCACCGCTGTCGTCGACGGGGAGCGTGACCACGTCGAAGGCGCCCTGGCCGCCGCTGGAGAGCGACGACACGAGGTCGCTCATCCAGGCGATGACGTTCTGCGAGGAACGGTCGTCCGCGGTCGCCGCGGCACCGTCGTCCCCGGTCCCCGCAGCCGCCTCGTCGGAGCGCTGTTTGGCCACCGCGAAGCCGCCGGTGGCCTGGCTCTGCGAGGCCTTCACCTTGGCGTCCAGCAGGCCGTTGCGCACCTGGCCGATGACGACGAAGCCCAGCAGCAGGACCACGCCCAGCGACATCAGCAGGGTGGTGACGACGACCTTGAGCTGGATGTTGCGCCGCCACAGCCGCATGACGGGCAGCAGCGGCCGGCGCAGCCAGCGCATGAACAGGCGGAGCACCGGGCTGCCCTGGACCCCGCCCTGGAGCAATCCGCCCTCCAGCAGGCTCCCCCAGCGGGAGCCCGCCGCCTCCGGGCCGACAGGCCGTCCCGTCCGGGCCCCGCTGTGCCCGGACGCCGAAGCGGCACTGTCACCGGACATGTCAGCTCGGCCCTGCCTTGTAACCGACGCCTCGGACGGTCACCACGATCTCCGGGCGCTCGGGGTCCTTCTCGACCTTGGAGCGCAGCCGCTGGACGTGCACGTTGACCAGACGGGTGTCGGCGGCGTGCCGGTAGCCCCAGACCTGCTCCAGGAGCACCTCACGCGTGAACACCTGCCACGGCTTCCGCGCCAGCGCGACCAGCAGGTCGAACTCCAACGGCGTGAGCGCGATCGACTGGCCCTCCCGCTTCACGGAGTGACCGGCCACGTCGATGACCAGATCGCCTATGGCCAACTGCTCGGGCGCCGGCTCCTCCGACCTCCGCAGCCGCGCCCGGATCCGGGCGACCAGCTCCTTCGGCTTGAACGGCTTCACGATGTAGTCGTCCGCGCCCGATTCCAGGCCCACGACGACATCCACCGTGTCGCTCTTCGCCGTGAGCATCACGATCGGCACCCCGGACTCCGCCCTGATCAGGCGGCACACCTCGATACCGTCCCGGCCCGGCAGCATCAGATCGAGCAGCACCAGATCGGGCTTGCTCTCCCGGAATGCGGCCAGCGCCTTGTCGCCGTCAGCTACGAAAGACGGCTCAAAACCTTCACCACGCAGCACAATGCCGAGCATCTCGGCCAGTGCGGTGTCGTCGTCGACGACAAGGACTCGTCCCTTCATAAACGACATCATCCCATTCTCATAACGGTGGCGAAGGTGCAGGTGAGGCAGGTCACTGCCCCGTGACCATAGTCGCAGGCGGAGGTCACTGTCTGCCCCCGCCCTCCGAGCTCGGTGTCAGCGACGGATGTCGGCTCGGCGGGGCACCTGCCCGGCCGCCCCGCCGGCACCCGCGGAACGGCTCGCGACCGGTGGCGCGAAATCAGGCCTCGCCGGGCCGCACACCGGCTGATACGGCTGGTGGAGGGGCCGTTCCCGTCGATCGAGCCGACGTCATCCCGTCAACCGGTCGTCACCTGACGCGACCTGGCGCACAGCTCAGCAAGCCCCTCCGCCGTCACTGGCGAGACAGCACCCTCTTCCGTGACGATCGCGGTCACCAGCTCGGGCGGTGTCACATCGAACGCAGGGTTGTACGCCTGGGTCCCCAGCGGCGCCACCGGAATCCCGCCCCCCGCTCCCGTGACCGGCGCCTGAGGCGCGGCGACCTCGGTCACCTCGTACCCCGGGCGCTGCTCCACCTCGATGGACGCCCCGTCCACCGTGTCCGGATCCACCGTGGTGATCGGTGCCACGACGATGAACGGCACATGGTGATAGCGCGCGAGCACGGCGAGCGGATAGCTCCCCACCTTGTTCGCCACCGAACCGTCGGCCGCGATACGGTCCGCCCCGATCAGCACGGCATCCACCTCACCGGCCGCGAAGAGCGAACCCGCCGCGTTGTCAGTGAGCAAGGTGTACGCCATCCCGTTGCGAGCCGCCTCGTACGCCGTCAGGCGAGCGCCCTGCAGCAACGGACGCGTCTCGTCCACCCAGAGCCGCCGCAGCTGCCCCGCCCGATGCGCCGCGAGGGCCACCGCGAACGCCGTCCCCTCACCACCCGACACCAGCGCGCCGGTGTTGCAGTGCGTGAGAATCCGGTGCCCACCGCCAGGCAGCAGCTCGTCCAACAGCGCCAGCCCGCGCTCGGCCATCCGGGCACTGGCCTCGGCGTCCTCCTGATGCAGCCGCTTCGCCGCATCCAACGCCGCCCGGGCAGCGAGCTCGGAGTCCCCGCTCTTCGCGAACTCGGCCCGGTGCGCGGACCGCGCCCTGCGCACACCCACGGCGAGGTTCACCGCGGTCGGCCGGGCCCCCGCCAGCACGGTCGCGGCCTCGTCCACGTCGAACCCGCGCGCGGCGGCGAGCGCGACGCCGTACGCTCCCGCGATGCCGAGCAGCGGCGCCCCGCGCACGGCGAGCGAACGGATCGCCTCCACCAGCGCGGACGCGTCCGTGCAGACCAGTTCGACCTCCTCGGCCGGCAGCCTCGTCTGGTCGAGAAGGACCAGTACGGGACCTTCGGGTGGCTCCTCCCATCGGATCGCCGGTATCTCGGTGGGCCTGTGGTCCTCGCCGGTTTGCGCGTGCTGATCAGCCATGCGATCAGTCTGCCCCTTACCGGGCCGACAATTGAAGGTGCGCAGCCCATACCGCGGCCGATACCCCGGTGACCACCCCATGGCACGATGGCTGCCAACCTGCCACCGCGACCGCGGACGGGCACCGTGAAGGAGCGACGATGAACGACACTCCGGGCTGGGCCTCGCCCGGATCTGCCCCGTCCGACGGGCAGGAGCCCGGCGCGTCCGACCCGGCCGCGCCCACCGACCGTCCGGGCCCGGCGGAGCCCTCCGGCCAGCCCGGCACGGACCCGCAGGACCAAGGCGTGAAGTGGTCCAAGGAGCAGCCCCCGGCCGGCCAGTGGTCCGCGCCCACCGGCGCCCCGAACCCGGGCCAGACCCCGCCGCCCCCACCACCCGGCCCGGGCTGGGGCGGCCAGCCCCCCGGCGGCGGCTACGGAGGCCCGGGCGCTCCCGGCGGCCCTGGCGGCTACGGCCCCGGTGGCTACGGCGGCGGCCAGGGCTCCTACGGAGGCAGTCCCTACGGCGGTTGGGGAGGCGGCGCCTGGGGAGGCCCGCCGCCCGCGGCCAAGCCCGGCGTGATCCCCCTCCGCCCGCTCGGAGTCGGCGAGATCCTCGACGGCGCGGTCTCCACCATGCGCACCTACTGGCGCACGGTCCTCGGCATCTCCCTGACCGTCGCGGTCTTCACCGAGGTCATCGTCATCCTCGTGCAGGGCCTGATCCTGAACGACACCGTCAGCACCGAGGCCCTCGACGACCCCAGCGCCAGCTTCGACGAACTGTCCCGCGCACTGGGCGACACCATGATCAGCAGCGGCGTCGTCTTCCTGGTCTCCCTGATCGGCACGATCACGGCCACCGCCCTCCTCACGACCGTCACCAGCCGCGCCGTGCTCGGCAAGTCCGTCACCATCGGCGAGGCCTGGCGCGACGCGCGCCCGCAGCTGCTCAGGCTGTTCGGCCTGATCTTCCTGCTGCTGCTCATCGCGTCCGGCATCGTCATCGTGGGCGTCCTGCCCGGCCTCCTCGTCGCCATCGCCGGAGCGGACGGCCCGGGCGCCGCCCTCGGCGTCCTGGGCGGCCTCGGAGCCGTCGTCGTCGCGGTGTGGCTCATGGTCCGCTTCTCGCTGTCCTCGCCCGCGCTGATGCTGGAGAAGCAGAGCATCACGAAGTCGATGAGCCGCTCCGTGAAGCTGGTCCGCGGCTCCTGGTGGCGGGTCTTCGGCATCCAGCTGCTCGCCACCGTCATCGCCAACATCGTCGCCTCGATCGTCGTCATCCCCTTCACCCTGATCGCCTCGGCCTTCAGCGGCGACGGCGTCAGCGGATTCCTCAACGCCGGTGCCGGCGACGTCGGTTGGACGTACCTCATCATCAGCGGCGTGGGCGCCGTGATCGGCTCGATGATCACGTTCCCGATCACGGCCGGCGTCACCGTGCTGCTCTACATCGACCAGCGCATCCGTCGCGAGGCCCTCGACCTCGAACTGGCCCGCGCCGCCGGCGTCCAGGACTACGGCACCGCAGCCGGCTCGGGGAGCTGATGCGGTGAGCCTGGCGGGGGGAGTTCTCACAGCGGTGCCGGCACTGCCACGCGCCGCCGAATCGACCGTACGGACCCTGCTGCGGGTCGGCGACACCTCCGTACTGTCGGCGCGCTCAGGCGTACTGTCACTGCGCTCCGGCGACGAACCGCCGGTGACGATCCCGCGTGACCCCGCGCGGGAGGCGGCCCGGCGCGAACTGTCCAAGCGCATGTACCACGAGAACGACCCCGGCCTCTTCGAGCGTGCCCTGAACGCCTTCTGGAAGTGGGTCGACAAGCTGTTCGGCGCGGCCTCGACCGCGACGCCCGGCGGGGCGCTCGGCCTCGTCGTCGTCATCGTGGCCGTCCTCGCCGTACTGGGCGTGCTGTGGTGGCGCCTGGGCACACCGCGCCGCCAACCCGTCTCCGCCGCCGCCCTGTTCGACGACCGTCCCCGAAGCGCCGCCGAGCACCGCGCGGCCGCCGAGGCACACGCCGCCCAAGGCCACTGGAACCAGGCGGTCCAGGAACGCATGCGCGCCATCGTCCGCTCCCTGGAGGAACGGGCGCTCCTCGACATCCGCCCCGGCCGCACCGCCGACGAGGCAGCGGCGGAAGCCGGCCGCACGCTGCCCTCCCAGACGGACCGACTGCGCGCCGCCGCCCGGGACTTCGACGACGTGACATACGGCGGACGCAGGGCGAGCGAACAGTCGTACCACCGCATCGCCGAACTCGACCGCGACCTCGACCGCACCAAGCCCCACCTCACGAGCAGCAGCCCCACCACGGCCCCCAACGCCCGCCAGGGAGCCGCCCAGTGACCGCCGAGGCCACGCTCCCCGCCACCTCGGTCTCGCCCACCGCACGCCAGGTGTGGACCCGCGCGCGGGGCATCGCGCTCGGCGTCGTGCTCCTCCTGGTGACGGCCGTCGTGATCGCCGTGATCCGCTCCGACGCCCGGCACGGCACACTCGACCCGCGCTCCGTCGACCCCTACGGCAGCCGCGCCGTCGCCGAACTCCTCGCCGACCGCGGCGTCTCCACGCGCCTGGTCACCACCCTGGGCGAGGCACGCGCCGCGGCCGCCCCGGACACCACGCTCCTGATCGCCGCCCCCGACCTGCTGACCGAACGTCAACAGAACCAGCTGCACGCCTCGACCGCCGGCTCCGGCGGACGCACCGTCCTCGTCGCCTCCGGCAGCGCATCCGTGGAGAGGCTCGCGCCCGGCGTCACCGCCGACCCCGCCACCAGCCTCGACTCCACGCTCTCCCCCCGCTGCGCACTGCCCGCCGCACGCACCGCCGGCCCCGCAGACACCGGCGGCATCCGCTACACCACCACCCACCTCGGCGCCGACGAGTGCTACCCGAGCGAACGGCTGGCCACCCTGCTGCGCATCCCGGACACCTCCGGGAACGGCGACACCGTGGTCCTCGGAGCGCCCGACATCCTCTTCAACGACCGTCTCGACGACCAGGGCAACGCCTCGCTGGCCCTCCAACTCCTCGGCTCCCGCCCGCATCTGGTCTGGTACCTCCCCTCGCTCTCCGACATCTCGGCCACCGATTCCGGCGAGAAGGGTCTCTTCGACCTGCTTCCCTCCGGCTGGCTCTGGGGCACACTGCAGCTCTTCGTGGCGGCACTCCTCGCCGCCCTGTGGCGGGCACGCCGACTCGGCCCCCTCGTGCCCGAAAGACTCCCCGTGGCGATCCGCGCCTCCGAAACCGTCGAAGGCCGCGCGCGCCTCTACCGCAAGGCCAACGCCCGTGACCGCGCGTCCGCCGCTCTCCGCTCCACCACCCGCACCAGACTCGCCCCCCTCGTAGGCGTCCCCGTCACCCAGGCGCACTCGCCCGAGACCCTGCTCCCCGCTCTGTCCGCCCACCTCCACGGCGACGGCCAGACCACCCTGCAGTCCCTCCTCTTCGGCCCGCCGCCCAGCGACGACACGGCCCTCATCGCACTCGCCGATCAACTCGACGCCCTCGAAAGAGAGGTACGCCGTCCATGATGGACCCGACCACTGACACCGCCGGGAACACCGGGGATCCGGGCACCGCCCGAGCCTCCCTGGAAGCCCTGCGCGCCGAGATCGCCAAAGCCGTGGTCGGCCAGGACCCCGCCGTGACCGGCCTCGTCGTCGCCCTCCTCTGCCGCGGACACGTCCTACTAGAAGGAGTCCCCGGGGTAGCCAAAACGTTGCTCGTCCGGGCCCTCGCATCCGCCCTCGAACTCGACACCAAGCGCGTCCAGTTCACCCCGGACCTGATGCCGAGCGACATCACGGGCTCCCTCGTCTACGACAGCCGCAGCTCCGAGTTCTCCTTCCAGCCCGGCCCCGTCTTCACCAACCTCCTCCTCGCGGACGAGATCAACCGCACCCCGCCGAAAACCCAGTCGTCCCTCCTCGAAGCCATGGAGGAGCGCCAGGTCACCGTCGACGGCACCCCGCGCCCCCTCCCCGACCCCTTCCTGGTCGCCGCGACCCAGAACCCGGTCGAGTACGAGGGCACGTACCCCCTCCCCGAAGCCCAACTCGACAGGTTCCTCCTCAAACTGACGATCCCTCTCCCCTCCCGCCAGGACGAGATCGACGTCCTCACCCGCCACGCAGAGGGCTTCAACCCGCGCGACCTGCGCGCCGCCGGCGTACGCCCCGTAGCGGGCCCCGCCGACCTCGAAGCCGCCCGCTCCGCCGTCGCGAAGACAACGGTGTCCCCGGAGATCACCGCCTACGTGGTGGACATCTGTCGCGCCACCCGCGAGTCCCCGTCCCTCACCCTGGGCGTCTCCCCGCGTGGCGCCACAGCCCTCCTGGCCACCTCGCGCGCGTGGGCATGGCTCACGGGCCGCGACTACGTCATCCCCGACGACGTCAAGGCACTCGCCCTGCCCACCCTCCGCCACCGCGTACAACTCCGCCCGGAGGCCGAGATGGAGGGCGTGACGGCCGACTCGGTCATCAACGCGATCCTCGCCCACGTCCCCGTCCCCCGCTGATGGCACTCACCGGACGCGCCGCCCTCCTCGCGGCCATCGGCTCTCTCCCCATCGGCATCCTGGAGCCGAGTTGGTGGGGCCTCCTCGCAGTCAACGGCCCTCTGGCCCTCGCCTGCGCCTGCGACTTCGCCCTGGCCGCCCCCGTACGCCGCCTCGGCCTCACCCGCTCCGGCGACACCTCGGCCCGCCTGGGCGAACCCGCCGACGTCACCCTCACGATCACCAACCCCTCGGGCCGCCCCCTTCGCGCACGCGTGCGTGACGCCTGGCCCCCCAGCAGCTGGCAGCCCGGCACCGAGGTCGAAGCCTCCCGCCACCGCCTGACGGTCCCCGCCGGCGAACGCCGACGCGTCACCACGCGCCTACGTCCCACCCGCCGCGGCGACCACCAGGCGGACCGCGTGACCATCCGCTCCGACGGCCCCCTCGGCCTCTTCGCCCGCCAGGGCACCCACAAGGTCCCCTGGACTGTCCGCGTCCTGCCCCCGTTCACCAGCCGCAAGCACCTGCCCTCGAAACTCGCCCGACTACGCGAACTCGACGGCCGCACCAGCCTGCTGACCCGCGGCGAGGGCACCGAATTCGACAGCCTGCGCGAGTACGTCCCCGGCGACGACACCCGCTCCATCGACTGGCGCGCCACCGCCCGCCAGTCCACGGTCGCCGTACGCACCTGGCGCCCCGAACGCGACCGCCACATCCTCCTGGTTCTCGACACCGGCCGCACCTCCGCCGGCCGCGTGGGCGACGCCCCACGCCTCGACGCCTCCATGGACGCAGCCCTGCTCCTCGCAGCCCTCGCCTCCCGCGCGGGCGACCGCGTGGACCTCCTCGCCTACGACCGCCGGGTACGCGCCCTCGTCCAGGGCCGCACAGCCCGAGACGTCCTCCCGTCCTTGGTCAACGCGATGGCGACGATCGAACCCGAACTGGTCGAACTCGACGCCAGAGGCCTGACCGCCACAGCCCTCCGTACGGCCCCCCGCCGCTCCCTGATCGTCCTGCTCACCAGCCTCGACACGGCCCCGGTCGAAGAAGGCCTGCTCCCGGTCCTCTCCCAACTCACCCAGCGCCACACGATTTTGGTGGCATCAGTAGCGGATCCCTATATCGCCCGGATGGCCACAGCCCGCGGAAACACCGACGCCGTCTACGAGGCCGCAGCCGCCGCCCAGGCCCAGAGCGAACGCCACCGCACCGCGGAACAACTTCGCCGGCACGGCGTTACGGTCGTCGATGAAACGCCAGAGGAACTGGCGCCGGCATTGGCGGACGCGTATTTGGCTCTCAAGGCAGCGGGACGCCTTTAACAGCTGAAGGCGGGCGGCTTGAGGCTTGCCCCTCATCCGGACCCTAAACGCAGAAAACCCCCGTACCGAATAAACGGTACGGGGGTTTTCTCAAGAATTGTTCGGCGGTGTCCTACTCTCCCACAGGGTCCCCCCTGCAGT
>NZ_JBSFLV010000116.1:0-28136 GCF_053599215.1 Streptomyces sp. NPDC001002
ACTGCAGGGGGGACCCTGTGGGAGAGTAGGACACCGCCGAACAATTCTTGAGAAAACCCCCGTACCGTTTATTCGGTACGGGGGTTTTCTGCGTTCGGCTACCGTTGCCGACATGAACTACAAGGTCCGTTCCGTACGTCCCGACGAGTGGCCCGCGGCGAAGACGCTGCGGCTTGTCGCGTTGCAGGATCCCGTCGCGCATCTCGCGTTCCTGGAGACCTACGAGGAGGCGTTGGCGCATCCCGACTCCTTCTGGCGGGAGCGCACCGCCAATGGCGCCGAGGGCCGGCTGGACGCGCAGCAGATCATCGCCGAGGGGCCCGACGGCGAGTGGGTCGGGACACTGACGGTGTTGATAGAGCAGCCCGGGACCACGGACTGGGCCGGGTTCTCGATCGACCGGAAGCAGGGGCATGTCGTAGGAGTGTTCGTGGCGCCCGAGCATCGGGGGATCGGGCTCACCGAGGTGCTCTTCGACGCCGGCATGGAGTGGGCGTGGGCTCGTGGGGTCGAGCGGGTGCGGCTCATCGTGCACGCCGACAACGGGCGGGCACAGGCCTTCTATCGCCGGGCGGGGTTCGTGCCCAGTGGGCGGACGATTCCGCTGGAGAAGAGCCCGGGGGACGCGGAGCTGGAGTTCGTACTGGATCCGCCGGAGTAGTCAGACCGGCAGTTCGTCGTGCGGCCAGCGGGCTCGGCCCTGTTCCCGGGAGCGGAGCAGGGCCAGGGTCGGCAGGCCCCGCTCCGCTCCGGTGGACAGCAGCTCCGGGAGCTGGGGAAGCGGAGCCACGGCGGCGACGTCGTCCAGGACGAGCGTCAGTGGTGGGTCGAGGCGACCGGAGGATGACCGTTCGGCCATGTGCCGGCCACGCTCGACCACGCTGGAGACGAGAGCCGTCAGGAGGGGCATCGCGCCCGGGTTCGTCCTGGGGTCCTCGATGGACTCCCCCACGACATAGAGCGTGCCCCCTTCGTCGATGAAGGAATCCAGGGCGAGCGCATCTGTCCGGTTGGGAGTGCAGGCCTCGCGGATGTTGACCGTGAAGAGCGAGGAGAGCGCGCGGCCGGTCAACTCCTGGGCCATGTCCCGGCGTTCGGGGTGCGCGGTGAGCGCGGCCTCGAGTTCGCCGGCCGAGCCGGAGGCCGCCTTGGGGCTGGTGCGGAGGATGCGGACCGCGTCCTGGACCTGGGTGCCCTGGGCCCAGCGGTGGACGTGGCGGATGGTGCGTCCGTCGACCGCGGCGGCGTGCAGATAGCTGCGCAGGAGCGTTTCCGCGGTGGCCGTCAGGGCCTGGTCCAGCTTGGCCGTCGGACGGATCGGGGCGAGCAGGGCTGTGGCCCGTGCCGCCGCCGTCGGCTTGTCCTCGCACCCCATGGTGGGGGACCAGTGCAGGCGGGCCGGGGTGTCGCAGAGGTGGGCGGGGTCGTAGAGGTGGGCCGGGCCCAGTTTGGCGCGGGCGTCCTTGGTGTCCGACCAGACGGCGGGGTTTGAGGTGATGACGAGGGCGGGGCCCTCGGCGTCTCGTACCGCCTGGGCGGCGGTGGCTCTGCGGTCCTCTCTGGGGGCCAGGAGGACCGTGGAGACGCCGGACGTCCTGCTGCTGTCGAACAGGGGCCGCGGTGGCGCGAGGGGCTCCTGTGCGGGCGCCTCCGCCGGGAACTGGGCCAGGGGGAGCGGGGCGGTCGGCCGGGCGGGGGCGGGCTCCACCGGAGCGGCCTCCACCGGGGTCGATTCCGCGCGGGGCGTGGGTACTTCGTACGGCTCCCGGTACTCCGCACGCGGTTCCGTCGCCTTCGCCGCTTCGGCCGTACGGTGTCTCGCTCGGACCGTCCGCCAGCGGGCGACCGTGCCCATCACGAACACCGTCAGGACGATCAGGACCATCAACTGGCCGATGAACAGGCCCCAGAACAGTCCGTAGCCCGAGAGCTGGGCCGGCGGGGTGGCGGGCCAGGCGGCGGCGAGGTCGTGCGGTTGCCCGATGAGGTGCCGCATGGCGACCGGGGTGTTCGTGAAGGTGACCGCTGTCGGCCACGCGCCGTGGGAGAAGAGTCCCGCGAGGCCCGTGGCCGACCAGACCAGCAGGGTCATGCCGAGGAGGAAGGCG
This sequence comes from Streptomyces sp. NPDC001002, assembly GCF_053599215.1. Taxonomy (NCBI): domain Bacteria; kingdom Bacillati; phylum Actinomycetota; class Actinomycetes; order Kitasatosporales; family Streptomycetaceae; genus Streptomyces; species Streptomyces sp. NPDC001002. The sequence continues at coordinate 2,109 of NZ_JBSFLV010000116.1, forward strand.
AGTATGCCGATCAGCAGGCCGTCGGGGATGCCACCCTGGCCGTCCCGTCGGCGGTCGTCCGGTCTGACCACGTTCGCCTCCCGCTAGGCCACCGTCGACTCGGACGAGTCGTCGTAGTCGGTGAGGTGTTGTTCCACGAAGGCGGCGGCCCGCTCCTCCGCCTCCAGCTCGGCGGCGCGCAGGGCGTCGTCCGCGGCGAGTTGGTCGGTGGACGACTCCGTCATCGCGCGGTCGGTGAAGACCAGGGGGCGTTCCGTCTCCGTGATCAGGTGTTTGACCACCTGGACATTGCCGTTGACGTCCCACACCGCGATGCCGGGAGTGAGGGTCGGGATGATCTCCACCGCCCAGCGTGGCAGGCCGATGACCCGGCCCGTGGCCCGTGCCTCGTCGGCCTTCTGGGCGTAGATGGTTCTGGTGGAGGCCATCTTGAGGATCGCCGCCGCCTCCTTCGCCGCCGCGCCGTCGACTACGTCGGAAAGGTGGTGCACGACCGCCACGAAGGACAGACCGAGGCGGCGGCCGAACTTCAGCAGGCGCTGGAAGAGTTGGGCCACGAACGGGCTGTTGATGATGTGCCAGGCCTCCTCGACCAGGAAGATGCGCTTCTTCCGGTCGGGGCGGATCCAGGTGTGCTCCAGCCACACGCCGACGATCGCCATCAGGATGGGCATGGCGATGGAGTTGCGGTCGATGTGGGACAGGTCGAAGACGATGAGGGGCGCGTCCAGGTCGATGCCGACGGTCGTCGGGCCGTCGAACATGCCCCTGAGGTCACCGTCGACCAGGCGGTCCAGGACCAGTGCCACGTCCAGGCCCCAGGCGCGTACGTCGTCTATGGCGACGTTCATCGCCTCGGCCGACTCCGGTTCCGGGTGGCGTAGTTGCTCGACGATGTCCATGAGGACGGGCTGGCGGTCGACGATCGTCTCGTTGACGTAGGCGTGCGCGACCTTGAGCGCGAAGCCGGAGCGCTCGTCGAGGCCGTGGCCCATCGCCACCTCGATGATCGTGCGGAGCAGCGCGAGTTGGCCCGTGGTCGTGATCGCCGGGTCCAGGGGGTTGAGACGAATCCCCATGTCCAGCGCGGCCGTCGGGTCCAGGCGGATGGGGGTTATCCCCAACTCCTCCGCGATGAGGTTCCATTCGCCGACGCCGTCCTCGCCCTGGGCGTCCAGGACGACGACTTGGCGGTCGCGGAAGCGCAGTTGGCGCAGGACGTACGTCTTCTCCAGCGCCGACTTGCCGTTGCCGGACTCGCCGAGCACCAGCCAGTGCGGGGCGGGGAGTTGCTGGCCGTAGAGCTGGAAGGGGTCGTAGATGTAGCCCTTGCCGGAGTAGACCTCGCGGCCGATGATCACGCCCGAGTCGCCCAGGCCCGGCGCGGCGGTCGGGAGGTAGACCGCCTGGGCCTGGCCGGTCGAGGTGCGCACCGGCAGGCGCGTCGTCTCGATCTTGCCGAAGAGGAACGACGTGAAGGAGTCGGTGAGGACGGACAGCGGATCCCGCATGCTTATGGCCCCTACCTTCGAATGCCGGTGGCGAACGGGAGGGTGTTCACAAAGGCGCGGTGGTGCTCGCGATCGCACCACTCCAGCTTCAGGTACGACTTGCCGGCGGAGGCCCTTATCGTGCGCTTGTCGCGCGCGAGGGCCTCGGGGTTGCGGGAGGAGACGGTGATGTAGCCGACCAGGTTGACGCCGGCCGCGCCGCTGGCCAGGTCCTCGCCGCGCTGGTCGATGCGGTTGTGGGCGGCCACGTCACGGGGGTCCACGGTGCGGTTCATCTTGGCCGCGCGGGAGGCCTCGGCGTCGTCGTTCGTCTTCTCGGTCAGCATGCGCTCGATGGCGACCTCGGTGGGTTCGAGGTCCATCGTCACGGCGACCGTGCGGATGACGTCCGGGGTGTGAACCAGCAGCGGGGCAAGGAAGTTGACGCCCACCGGGGTCATCGGCCACTCCTTCACCCAGGCGGTGGCGTGGCACCAGGGGGCGCGGGTGGAGGACTCGCGGGTCTTGGCCTGGAGGTAGGTCGGCTCCATGGCGTCGAGCTCGGCCGGCCAGGCGTTGCGCTTGGTCATCGCCTGGATGTGGTCGATGGGGTGGTCGGGGTCGTACATGGAGTGGATCAGGGAGGCGAGACGGCCCTGGCCCAGCGGCTGTCGTACGCGGATGTCGGCTTCCTGCAGGCGCGAGCAGATGTCGGTCAGCTCGCGGGCCATGACGACGGCGAGGCCCGCGTCCCGGTCCACCCTGCGCCCGTTCTGCGGGCGGGCCGCGCGGGCCATCGCGTGGGCCTCGGCGGAGAGTTCGCGGTTGAAGTGCATGCACGCGACCAGGTACGCGCGGTGCTGCTCGCTGCTCGTGGACACCATCGACTGGAGCTGGTCGTAGGACTGGGCCAGCCAGGGCAGTGCCTTCTCGTCGCCGCGCAGGGAGACGTCCTTGGCGTGGGCGTCCGGGTCGGCCGGGAGGGTGCGGGCGAGCATCTGGATGCGGGTGACGAAGCCGTCGCCGTTGGCCACGTGCTTGAGCAGGGTGCCGAAGCGGTCGACGAGGGCTTCCTGGTCCTCGGAGTCGCGCAGGCCGACGCCCGGGCCCTCGATCTCGATCGCGGCGGTGACCGTGCGGCGGTCCGCGTGCAGCAGTACGGCGATCTCGTCGGGGCCGAAGGGGGCGGCCAGCCAGTTGATGCGGCCGATGCCGGGCGGCGGGCCGATCTCGACCTCGCGGCCGTCGTACTGCGTGCCGGCCTCCATGACGGAGGAGCGGTAGGTGGTGCCGCGCTTCAGGGTGCGCTTGTAACTGCGGTTGATCTCGAACCACTTGTAGAACGTGCGGTGCTTGTACGGCACGTAGACCGCGGCGAGCGCGACGAGTGGGAAGCCCATCAGCAGCACGATGCGCATCGAGAGGACGGGGACCAGGAGCCCGCACATCATGCCGAGGAACGCGCCCGCGATGATGAGCGCGATCTCGCCGGACTCGCGGTTGCGGCCGACGATCGCGTTCGGCCGGGCGCGGCCGATGAGATATGTACGGCGGGGCGTGACCGGATGGGACAGGTGGGACTCGGTCGTCAACGCCCTTCACCTCCCGTGCGGTTGGAGCTGCTGTTGCCTGCGTGCGGGGTGTTCACCGGGCTGGCCGAACGGGGTGCGGGTGCGGCGGAGGGGACAGATCCGCCGCCACCACCGTTCGAGGTCCGGGTGCTGTGTGCGGCTACGCCGCCGCTGACCGGGTTGGCCGGGCGGGAGCCGCCGCCGGAGGACTGGCCGCCGCCGCCTCCGCCGTCGTTCGTGCGGGCACTGTGCGTCTTGATGCCCTGCGCGACCATGGTCGCCGGGGAGCTGATGACCGCGGCGGCCTTGCCCTCGGCGCCCTGCATGATGCGGTTGTTGCGGCCGTTGGCGATCTCGTCGCCGAAGCCCGGGACGAAGCGGTAGATCATCGCGCTGGCGAAGATGGCGAGCAGGATGATCGCCAGGCCGGAGACGACGGCGGAGAAGGAGTCCGGGCCGTTGTCGGAGGACAGGGCGCCGGCCAGGCCCAGCACGATCACGATGACCGGTTTGACGAGGATGACCGCGATCATGATGCCGGCCCAACGGCGGACGTGGCCCCAGAGGTTCTTGTCGACCAGCCCCGCGTACACGACCGTGCCGAGCAGGGCGCCTACGTAGAGCAGGGCGGCCCTGATGACCAACTCCAGCCAGAGCACACCCGCGGCGAGGATGCTGACCAGGGAGACGACGATCAGCATGATCGGGCCGCCGCCGATGTCCTCGCCCTTGCTGAGCGCGCCGGAGAAGGTGCCGAAAAACGTGTCGGTCTGGTTGCCGGTGGTCTTGGCGAGGACGTCGGTGACGCCGTCGGTCGCGGAGACGATGGTGTAGAGGATGAGGGGCGTGAAGGCCGACGCGAGGACTGTCAGCCAGAGGAAGCCGATCGCCTCGGAGATGGCGGTTGTGAGGGGCACCCCGCGCACGGCTCGCTTGGCGACGGCCAGCAGCCACAGCAGGAGGGTCAGGATCGTCGACGCGGCGAACACGACGGCGTACTGCTGGAGGAACTTGGCGTTCGTGAAGTCGACGTTCGCGGTGTCCTTCACGGCGGCACTGAGCTTGTCGATGGTCCAGGAGGCGGCGTCGGCGCAGCCCTTGCCCAGGGAGGAGAGCGGGTCGAGGGTGCCGGTGGGGTCGATGGAGGTGGAGCCGCCGGTGCCCTTGTCGTTGCTGCCGCGCTCGCAGTACTTCTTGGCCGGGCCCGCGATGAGCGAACAGGGATCATTGCTCGTCGTCGGGGTGGGGGTGGGAGCGGCGAAGGCGCGCGTTGCCAGCAGTACGGCGGTTACCTGTACGGCGGCCACGAGGCCGGAGAGCTTGAGCGCGCGGTGCTGGCTACCGGGCATAGGTGAAGCCTCCGAAATCCTGGACCGCCTTGCCGATCTCATCGGCCCCCGAGATGGGGTTGTCGCCGGTGACGGGGGTCGGGCCGGTCTTCTGGCTGCTGTCGAGGACCTTCCAGTCGCCACCGCTCCAGTTCAGCTTCATGGTCACGGTGAACCAGCTGCTGGTGACGGGGTTGGTCGAGTCCTGCCCGGCAAGCCCGAAGAGGCCGTTGCACCAGACCTCGACGGTGGCCGCGTCGGAACTGATGGCCGTGACCTTGGTTCCGGCGGGCAGCGTCTTGTTGACGAAGGTGCTGCCTGCCGGGGCGCTGCCTTCGTTGCTGAGTCCGATCTTCTTCAGGAAGTCGGCCGAGTAATCGGCGTCGAAGCCGGACTGAAGACGGGCGAGTGAGCTGGGATCAGCGATGGTCTGCACGATCTCGTGTCGCCTGGACGCGTTGAACATGCCGTCGGAGCCCAGCGCGGCCGCGTAGTTGGCCGCTGCGCTCTGTGCACCTGTGCCGTCATGCGTGTACCCCGTAGGAATACCGCCCGCCTTCGACTGAACCGGCTTCTCCCCGCTCGCGGCCGTCGTCGACGTCTCCGGCTTGTCGCTTGCTCCGGTCTCCGTGGAGGGGTCGTCACCACCCCGGTTCGCGAATGCGATCGCTGCGATCAGGAGGACCACCACTCCTACCACCGTCACCAGGCTGCGGGACGACGAGCGGGTGCCTCTGCGGGTGTTGCCGTGGACGTCGCTCGTGCCCTCGGGGAGTCGCGTGCGGGTCTGACCGGTGCCGCCGTAACCCCCGGAGGGCTCGTGGTCGTCTCCGAGACTCATGCCGCGTACGCCCTCTCCACCTCGTAGTCATACGACGGTAGCCGTGCTGGGGTCCGCGCGGGCGCGGTGTGGTGACTCGACATCAGGGAGAAGCAACCTCAGAGGGGAGGGACGCCTGCTAGACGGCCATGCCGTACACGATGGTGAAGAGTGTGCCCAGGGAGCCGATGATGAAGACGCCCGTGAGACCGGCGATGATGAGGCCCTTGCCCTGTTCCGCGCTGAAGGTGTCCCGGAGGGCGGTCGCGCCGATGCGCTGCTTGGCGGCGCCCCAGACGGCGAGGCCGAGGCAGAGCAGGATGGCGACCGCCATCACGACCTCGATCATCACCTTGGCCTCGTTGCCCAGGCTGCCGAAGGGGCCCCAGTCCGGAGCGATCCCGCCGATGATGGTGTTGATGTCTCCCTTGTCGGCCGCAAAGAGCATGTAAGTCACCGCCCCTGTTCGGTAGTTCCGGTTCCGCGGCCCCTGCCTTGGCGCAGAGGTCAGGCTCATTCTCGCCGACAATGGTGCCGTCGTATGTCGACTTGACGGCATTGGTTGGCGGGTTTCGTACGAATAGCTCGTACCGTCACTCTGTGTATCACGGCAGGTCACGCCGGGCAATGAGGCCTGAGCGAAACCTGTCGTGAGGTTCCGTCGTTGACCCCTTCTATGACCTGGGCCGTTTCTGACGGTCGGTCGGGTGAGCGGTCGCGCCGATGTTCTCCGGGTGAAGGGTATCCCGGCATGGGGAACGGGCCACGGCTGGTCACCGTGGCCCGTTCGGTGACGGAGGGTCAGTCGGTCAGCCGGTGAAGGCCGATACGCCCTCCGGGGTGCCCAGGCCGGTCGGGCCGTCGTATCCCGACTGGGCGGTGCACAGGTAGGTGGTGGAGCAGGTGCCGTTGTTGCCGCTGGTCACGTCGTTCAGGGCCGAGGTGCCGGCTTTCGTGTAGGGGAAGGAGGCCGGGTAGGACGAGGTGGACGGGGTGCCGGCCAGGGCGTAGACGCCCGCGATGATCGGGGACGAGGCGCTGGTGCCGCCGAAGGTGTACCAGCCGGCGGTGATGCCGTAGGAGTCGTAGACCGAGACCCCGGTGGCCGGGTCGGCGACCGCGGAGACGTCCGAGATCGTGCGCCTGGTGCAGCCGGTGTCGGTCTGCCAGGTCGGCTTGGTGTCGTAGGCGGAGCAGCCGGAGCCGGTGCCTTCGGTGCTGCTGGTCTTCCAGACGGTCTCGCTCCAGCCGCGGGTGGTGGAGGTGGCCTTGGCCAGGGCCGTGCCGCCCACCGAGGTCACGTACTTGGAGGCCGCCGGGTACTCGGCGCCGTAGCCGCTGTCGCCTGCGGAGACGGTGATGGCGACGCCCGCGTGGTTGAAGTACGAGGAGTCGTACGAGGTGTCCGAGGAGGACTCGGAGCCGCCGTAGGAGTTGGAGACGTACTTCGCGCCCAGGGTGACCGCGCGGTTCACCGCCGTGCCGAGGTTGGCCATGGTGGCGGAGGTCGCCTCGACCAGCAGGATGCTGCAGTTCGGGCAGACGGCGGAGGCCATGTCGAGGTCGAGGGAGATCTCCTCGGCCCAACCGGTGTCCGACGCGGGCAGGGAGGTCGTCGAGCCGGTCTGACTGACCTTCTTGAAGCAGCCGTTGGCCGTCGTGCAGGCCGAGAGGCCGTAGTACGAGCGGTAAGTGGCCAGGTCCGCCTCGGCGTTGGGGTCGTTGTAGGCGTCGACGATGGCGATGGTCTCGCCGGCGCCGTTGGAGGCGGCGGCGGAGGTCAGGCCGTAGGCCGACTGGAGGTCGGTGGGGCCGTACCCGGAGGGGGTGGCCGCGTCGGCCGCCTTCGGGGTGATGCCCGTAATTTTGGCCTGTTCCTTTTGGTAGGCGGTGAGGCCGCCGGTCACCCGGTAGGAGTTGCAGGCGAGTTCGCCCTTGTGCTGGGGCGTGGCACAGGGGGTCGCGGTCCAGGTCGCTTTCGCGGTGGTGGCCGAGGGGGCGGCGTCGGCCTGGACGGCGGTGCCGAATCCGGCGAGGAGCAGGGCGGCCGTGGCCGCTGCGGCGGTGCCGAGCCGGCGCCAACCGCTGCGTGCGGACGGTCTGTCGGGGGGAGTGGAACGCATCGTGCAGCCTCCTGATGTTCCTTGGTGGGGTGGAACAGGGGCGGTGCGGGTGCGAAGCCGTCGGTGTGGGGTCCGGCGGCGGGCGGCGGCCTGCGACGACGATGCGCTTGTTGAGTACGCGACAACAAGGGCGATCTGGAATCCTGACCTCCGCCTTACCGAACCGGTGCCGGCGAATGGACCGCGGGTGACGCGCGCTTGACCCAACTCACAGGTGGATCAAGGGAGAACGGGTGGTCGGGGCAACGGGTGGTCGGGGCAGGGGAGAACGGGCCGCGGCCGGCTGCCGTGACCCGTTTCCCTTCCGCTGCCGCCGAGGAGTCCCCACGTACTCCCCTTCAGGCGGCTCCCCGTGACCCGACGGGGAGGTGCTGTCGTACTGCGAGCCCTGCTCAGCCGGTGAAGGCGTCCAGGCCCTGCGGGGTGCCCCAGCCGGTCGGGCCGTCGTAGCCCGACGTCGCGGTGCAGAAGTAACTCGTCGAGCAGGAGCCGTTGTTGCCGCTGGTCACGTCGTTCAGGGCCGAGGTGCCGGCCGCGTTGTAGGGGTACTTGGCCGGGTAGTCGCTGCTGCCCGGGGTGCCCGCGAGGGCGTACACCGACGCGATGATCGGGGACGAGGCGCTGGTGCCGCCGTAGGTGTTCCAGCCGGTGCCGTCGTCGCCGTAGGAGTCGTAGACGGAGACTCCGGTGGCCGGGTCGGCGACCGCCGAGACGTCGGAGATCATGCGCTTGGTGCAGCCGCTGTCGGTCTGCCAGCTGGGCTTCGCGTCGTAGGAGGAGCAGCCGGAGCCGGTGCCCTCGGTGGAGCTGGACTTCCAGACGGACTCGGTCCAGCCGCGGCTGTTGGACGACGCCGACAGCTTGGTGCCGCCGACCGCGGTGACGTACTTGGAGGCGGCCGGGTACTCGGCGCCGTAGGCCTCGTCGCCCGCGGAGACCGTGATGGCGACGCCCGCGTGGTTGAAGTACGAGGAGTCGTACGAGGTGTCGGAGGAGGACTCCGAGCCGCCGTAGGAGTTGGAGACGAACTTGGCGCCCAGGGTGACCGCGCGGTTCACCGCCGTGCCCAGGTTGGCCATGCTCGACGACTTCGCCTCGACCAGCAGGATGTTCGCCTTCGGGGCGATCGCGGAGACCATGTCGAGGTCGAGCGAGATCTCACCGGCCCAGCCGCTGTCGGCGGTGGGCAGGGAGGTCGTGGAGCCCGTCTGACTGACCTTCTTGAAGCAGCCGTTGGCCGTCGTGCAGGCCGAGAGGCCGTAGTACGAGCGGTAAGTGGCCAGGTCCGCCTCGGCGTTCGGGTCGTCGTACGCGTCGACGATGGCGACCGTCTCGCCCGCGCCGTCGGAGGCGGACGCGGAGGTGAGGCCGTAGGCGGACTGGAGGTCGCTCGGGCCGTAGCCGGTCGGGGTGGCCGAAGCGGCCTTGGGGGAGACCGACTTGGGCGTGACGCCCTTCTTGGCGGCCTGCTCCTCCTGGAAGGCGGTGGTGCCGGAGGTGACGCGCAGGGCGTTGCAGGACGCGTGTCCCTTGGCGGGGGTGGCGTCACAGGCCGAGGTGTACGTGACGTGGGCCTTGGCGACCGCCGCGGCGATTTCCTTGGCGCTGACCTTGTGCGCGGCGGGAGTTGCGGCGCTCGCGTGCACCGCGGTGCCGAGGCCGGCCAGGACGAGCGCGGTGGTGGCCGCGGCGGCCGAGCCGATACGGGTCCATCTGGCGCGTATGTGGGGGGAGTTGGGGGTGGACGTACGCAACGTGAAGCCTCCTGGGAGGGGTGGGCAGAGGCCTGCGGTGGGGGGACTGCCAGGTGTTCCCGGCAGGGGCGGCGACCCGCGTAGACCATTGCTTGTTGAGTACGCGACAAACAAGACAGGTTTCGGAATCCTGACTTCCGCATTACTGAAGGAGTCTGTGGGCTTACTGATCAATGGCGGGGCGATGGAGGGGGAATGGGGGTGACTTGACCCGGCGCACAGCCGGGGCACAGGGAAGTGGGTTCAGGTCCCATGGGTCAGGCGGCGGGTGTCAGCACGATCCGTTGGCCGGGGGCCGTGGGGGCGCCCCACGCTTTCTCGACCTCGGCGAGGGGGACCGTGAGCGGGTTCACGGCGAAGGTGCCCGAGGTGATCCGCTCGGCCAGGGACGGGAGTTCGGCGAGGATGCCGGCCGTGCTGACCGAGCCCTGGCCGCTGCCCATGATCCGCAGGTCGGCCGCACGCAAGTAGGCGGAGGGCAGGGTGAGTTCGGTGCCCGCCATGGAACCGATCTGGATCCAGGCGAGGGTCTTGGCACGGTCGGGGCGGGCTGTGAGCAGGGCGGGCATCGCCTGTTCGGCGACCGGGCCCCAGAGGTAGTCGATGACGACGTCCGCGTCGGCGGCGGTGCGGGCGAGGTCGGCGGCGATCCGGTCGGGTGCGCCGGAGAGGGCGACGGTCTCGTCGGCGCCCAAGTCGGGGAGCAGGGCGAGGCGTTCGGGGTCGCGGCCGGCGGCGACGACGTGGGCGGCACCCAGGTGCTTGGCGATCTGGACGGCGAGCCGGCCCGCGCTGCCCGTCGCGCCCAGCACCAGGACCCGGGCGTCGGACGGCAGGGTGACGCGGCGGCGCAGGGCGACCCAGGACGACATCGCGGGGTTCATCGCGGCGGCCACGGCGATCGGGTCGGTGTCCGGCGGCAGCGTGACGGCTCGGCGCCGGTCCACGACGGTCCGCTCGGCCATCGTGCCGGGGGCGTCGTCGGGGGCGACGAAGTAGAGGAGTCCGCCGTCGGGGGCGCGGCCGACTCCGTCGATGCCCGGGATCAAGGGGAGCGTGCCGTCGGAGGTGTAGTGGGTGCCGTCGGCGGCGGAGCGGACGCGGGGGTGCAGTCCTGCGGCCAGGACGTCGACCAGGACCTGGTGCTCGCCTTCGGGGCGGGGGGTGTCGACGGTGTCGTAGCGGGGCGGGGCGTCGAAGGAGTGGACGACGGCTGCGTGCATGAGGGGCTCCTGGGATGGGTGGCCGCGGGATGAGCGGCGTATGGTTGGTGGCACGTACTATTTTGAAGGTAGTTTGCGGCGCGTACTAGGTCAAGCGGTTTGTGCCACGTACCAAATGAGTGGAGGAGGCGATCATGACCACCGGTCACCCGCCCGATGAGGTGCCGAACGCCCCGGACCAGCCCCTGAACACCGTGGATGCCCTGGTCCAGCTGTCGTTTCTGGTGCAGGGCGTGTTGACGCGGGTCGCGGCCGCGCACGAGCTGTCGGTGATCCAGGTCCGGCTGCTCGGGATCCTGCGGGACCGGCGGCCGGGCATGCTCGAACTCGCCCGGCATCTCGGCCTGGACAAGTCCTCGATGACGGGGCTGGTCAGCCGGGCCGAGAAGCGGGGGCTGGTGAGCCGGGTGCCGTCGCCGCACGACGGGCGCGGGGTGCTGGTGAGCCTGACCCCGGCGGGGCGGGAGCTGACCGAGGAGGGTGGCGCCGAGATCGAGCGGGCGATCGGCGAACTGGCCGAGACGCTGACGGCGGGGGAGCGGGCCCAGCTGCGGGCACTGGCGGCGAAGCTGCTGGCGGGGGGAGCGGGCGGCGCTTCGGCGTCGGGCGGCTGACCGGGACGGCATCCCCGGCTGACCGGGAAAGCACCCCCGGCGGGTTGGGGCAGGACCCTGGCGGGCCGCGACAGCGCCCCCGGCGGGTCGGGACAGCACCCTGGCGGGCCGCGACAGCATCCCCGGCTGACCGGGAAAGCACCCCCGGCGGGTTGGGACAGCACCCTGGGGGGCCGCAACAGCACCCCCGGCGGGCCGGGACAGCACCCCTGGCGGGCCGGACGCTCCTCCCAGCAGGCCGGGACCGGACCCGCAGGCGCGGTCGGGAGGGGCCGGTTACGGTGAGAAGGGCGGACCGGTTTCTCACCTTCGTAGGTCAGAGTGGGCCCCGATGAAGCGCATCCCACGCATCACCCGCCCCCTGTTCGTCGCGGTCGCGCTGCTCGTGCCGGCCGTCACCTCCGCCTCGCTGGCCGCCGCCGACGACGGCCTGGGACCGCTCGGTGTGACCGCGGTCGCCGCCGTGACCGCGCAGAGCGCGCGGGTCGGGGCGCTGTTCGACGCCGACCGCACGACCCGCCTCGCCGGCGGCCACTTCTGCACCGCCTCCGTCGTGCGCAGCCCGCATCGCAACGTCATCGTCACCGCCGCGCACTGCCTGGACGACAGCGGCGATCTGGTCTTCGTGCCGGGGTACCGGGACGGCAAGGCACCGCACGGCGTGTGGACCGTGCGCAGACGGTTCCTGCCCGACGGGTGGGCCAAGGGACAGGACGAGGACAGCGATGTCGCCTTCGCCGTGCTCGACGACCGGGGCGGGCGGGGCGTCCAGGACGTGGTCGGCGGGAACCGGTTCACCGCGGGGACGGCGACCGGTGCCACGGCGGTGACCGTGACCGGGTACCCGAACTCCCGCGAGGTGCCGGTCAGCTGCACCAACAAGCCGGTCGCGCACAGCCGTACCCAACAGCGCATCGCCTGCCCGGACTTCACCGGCGGGACCAGCGGCAGCCCCTGGGTCAACGGCGACGGGCGGGTCGTCGGGATACTCGGCGGACACGAACAGGGCGGCGCCACCGCCGACATCTCCTACAGCGTGGTGCTGGGCGAGGAGTCGGCGGAGCTGTACGAGGACGCGGCCCAGGACCCGTAGAAACCGCGCCTGCGTATTGTCCGGTTTCCGCTTCTCGTGATCACCCCGGAAGACAGGTGCCGCCCCTACACTGACCTGGGCGCGGACTCCTGGGTGGTGAGGGGCGGTTGACGGTGCGTAAGGGATGGATCGTGGCGGGCGTCGCCGCCGGCACCGGCCTGTCCTTCGTCGCGCTGCTCGTCGTCGGGGTCTACATCGTCGCCGGGAATCTCGCCAACGGCGTGGGCGGCAGCGGCAAGGCGCTGGCCAAGGGTGCCGTGCCGGCCGCGTACCAGAGCATCGTGCAGAAGTGGGGCAACCTCTGCCCGGCCATCAACCCGGCCCTGCTCGCCGCGCAGCTCTACCAGGAGAGCGGGTTCAACCCGAACGCCAAGAGCCCGGCCGCGGCCGAGGGGATAGCGCAATTCATCCCCGGGACCTGGGCCACGCACGGGATCGACGGCAACGGAGACGGCGTACGCAATGTGTGGGATCCGGAGGACGCCATTCCGTCCGCCGCCTCCTACGACTGCCAACTCGCCTCGTACGTGAAGGACGTACCCGGGAATCTGACTGAAAACATGCTGGCCTCGTACAACGCCGGTTCCTACGCGGTGATCAAGTACGGGGGTGTGCCGCCGTATGCGGAGACCCGGAACTACGTCAAGACGATCACGACCCTGGAGAAGAGCTTCGCGGCTCCCGTGAGCCGGGTCGATCCGTCGAAGCAGGCGGCCGGGGCGATCTACTACGCGCAGAAGAAGCTCGGCACGCCGTACCTGTGGGGCGGCAACGGAACCGCCGCCCAGGGCGGGCGTTTCGACTGCTCGGGGCTGACGAAGGCCGCGTACGAGAGTGTCGGGATCACGCTGCCGCGGGTCGCCAACGACCAGTACAACGCGGGCCCGCACCCCTCGCGCGACGAGCTGCTCCCCGGCGATCTGGTCTTCTTCTCGGACGACCTGACCGACTCCCGGGCGATCCGGCATGTCGGGATCTACGTCGGTGGCGGGTACATGATCGACGCGCCCCGGACGGGGGCCGTGATCCGGTTCGACCCGATCGACACCCCCGACTACTTCGGCGCCACCCGGGTCACCGAAGATGGCGCGAAAGCACTCCCCACGACGGTGTGAGCGGAGCGTCAACCCACCCCCTGAGCTGGGGAGATGTGTCTCTCTTCGATAACGTCTGAGTGATCATTCGGTGGAGGGTGGAACGTATTAACCGGGACCGTGCGTTCCTGTTGTCGTAGTGATCTACGGCGTGAACTACATCCACATCCACGGGGGTGGGTAGGCGCGGCGCACGAAGGAGTGCGGCCGCAGGCAGCAGACGACGAAGGGGCCGCAGCACGATGGCTGGACTCGCCGAATCCGGGTCGAACCCCGACGTCGACCTGCTCTACGACATCAACGGCCTCGCCAAGGACGCCCCGCGCTGGTTCGACCGGGGCATGGAGTTCGTCGGTGAGTACGGGCTGCTGATCGCCATGGTCCTGCTGGTGCTGGCGTGCTGGTGGTCGGTCCGCCGACGCGGTGGCACGGAGGCCGCGTCCTCCGTGGCCGCGTTGATCTGGGCCCCGCTCGCCGCCGGCCTCGCCGTCCTGGTGAACATCCCGATACGGGGCTTCGTGGAGCGCCCCCGCCCCTTCCTCACCCACGAGGGCCTCGACGTCCTCGTCCCGGGCAAGAGCGACTACTCCTTCGTCAGCGACCACGCCACCATCACCATGGCGATCGGCGTCGGCCTCTTCGTGGCCCACCGGAAGTTCGGCCTCATCGGCATCGGCCTGGCGCTCTTCGAAGGCTTCTGCCGGGTCTACATGGGCGTCCACTACCCGACGGACGTCATCGGCGGCTTCGCCCTGGGCACGGCCGTGGCTCTCCTGCTCTCCCCGCTGGCGATGGCCCTCCTGACCCCGGTGACGCAGGCCGTCGAGCGGGCCCCCCGGGCAGGCCGACTCATCCGATCGAGGCGCCGCCCGCGCATCGAGCAGGACACGCTGATCCCGGGCACACGCACGGAAGCGGGCGTGGAGGACAGAGACTTGGCGGCCTGACGGCTCGTCCGCGGGTCGCCGATGCCGGTTTCTAGACGGCTTGCGGATACGTGAAGAAGTGGTCCGGGTCGTACTGCTTCTTCACCTTGGCCAACCGCCCGGCCGCATCCCCGTAGTACGCCTTCCGCCAGTCCTTCAGCGCCGCATCCGCATAGTTCTGGTAGGCCGCGCCGGAGGCATACGGCTTCATCGCGTCGTGCGCCCCCGACAGCCACGCCTGTGCCGTGCTGCCGGACGTACCCGGGGTCCACGACACTATGTACTGCGCCAGCATCCGCGACCGCCGGTGCACGAACGCCGTCGCTGTCGGAGACACCCGGTTGATCGCCCCGCCCAGCGCGGTGAGCGCGATGCTGCCCGAACCGCCCCGCACCGACGCCATCTGCGACAGCAGCGTCTGGATGCCGGCCGCCGAGATGGACCGGTCGAAGAAGTCGGAGCGCCCGACGTACGTCTCCCTCTCCAGCGCGCCCTGCGCGTTGCGCCCCGGGGTCGAGCCCGGCAGATGGCACTGCGCCTGCGCGGAGTACGAGGAGCAGCCGGCGTAGATCTCCATGGCCTCCTCGTAGCCGCGCCGGCGCAGCGAGACGCTGCTCGCGTCGGCGCCGATCTGCTGGGCGAGACGGTCCACGGCGTTCTGCAACTCGGTGTAGCCGCCTAGGGAGAACGCGGCGACGGAGACGGACGGGGAGCCGCCCGAGTTCTCCAGGTGGAGGGAGGACCAGATCTCGTCCGGCTGGTCCGGGCCCCACTCCTGCCAGGCCGTGAGCACCGCGGCAGCCTTCTCCCAGGGCCAGGTCAGATAGCCGGAGACGGCCTGCGGTGCCGGGTGCGTCTTGAAGTGCAGCTCGGTCACCACGCCGAAGTTGCCGTTGCCCGCGCCGCGCAGGGCCCAGAAGAGCTCCTTGTTGGTGCTGGAGTTGGCGACCAGCTGCTTGCCGTCCGCCGTGATCAGGGTCGCCTGCGTGAGGCTGTCGCAGGTCAGTCCGTACGCCCGCGAGACCACCCCGTGGCCGCCGCCGAGGACCAGGCCGGAGACGCCGACCGTGGGGCAGGAGCCCGCCGGTATCGTCACGCCCTTCGCGGCGAGCGCGCGGTAGACGTCGATCAGCTTGGAACCGGCGCCGACGACCGCCTGGCCGCCGCCGACCCGGGCCGAGTTGAGCTTGGAGACGTCGACGATCAGCTTGCCGTTGCCCGAGGACCAGCCGCCGTAGGAGTGGCCGCCGTTGCGGATGGCGACCTGGACGCCGTGCGCGCGGGCGTAGGCCAGGGTCGTACGGATGTCGTCGGCGTGGGCGACGTAGGCGACCGCGGCGGGCTTCAGTCCGTCGAAGCGGGTGTTGTACAACTGGCGGGCCGTCGCCCACTTCGCGTCACCCGGGCGGACGAGTGTGCCGTCGAGGTCGCGGCCGAGGGCGGCCCAGTTCGCGGGGGCGGCCGAGGTGCCGGCGGCCCGGGCCGACGCACCGGAGTCCGTGGAGGTGCCCGAGCTCGTGACGCCGCTCCTGCACGCGGTCGCGGCCACCGCCGCCACCGCGGCCGCGCCGCCTCCGATGAACGTACGCCGTTGCATGTGTGCCTCCTGTCGGCTTCCGTGGAACGAGACGAACCGCCCGTCCCGCGGGTTCCACTTGGTCGACACTCCGTACGGACGTCAGGAGCCTCTATGCGCGTAGGGCTGTGTAACGATCTCGCCGGAACCTCTGTGTGCCCTTCCCGTAAGCGTTCCGTGACCTAACCACACCGTCCGCAGGGGTTCACCTCCCGTTCATTTTTGGCCATAGGCGCCTTCACCTGATCTGCCTAATTTCGGCCTTACCGATGACGGTCGCACCTCGAATACGCGCCCGCATCACTCAGTCTTCGCACGCCGCCGATTCAGGACGGCAGCATTGGAAGGAACTCCCTCAGTGAAGCTTCAGCGCATGAATCGGCGGGCCGTCGCCCTCGGTGCACTCGCCGCCTCCGGCGCCCTGGTCCTCACGGCGTGCGGCTCCGACGACACCAGCAGCGGCAGTGACTCCAGCAGCAGCGCTTCGTCGACTGCGGCCGCCGGCTCGATCAAGTGTGACGACGCGAAGGGCCAGCTGCTCTCCGACGGTTCGTCGGCGCAGAAGAACGCCATCGACGCCTGGGTCGCCCAGTTCACCAAGGCCTGTGGCGTGCAGATCAACTACAAGGCCGGCGGCTCCGGCGCGGGTGTCACCTCCTTCACCCAGGGCCAGCTCGCCTTCGCCGGTTCCGACTCGGCGCTGAAGCCCGAAGAGGTCACCGCCTCCAAGAAGGTCTGCACCGGCGGCCAGGGCATCGACCTCCCGATGGTCGGCGGCCCGATCGCGATCGGCTACAACGTCTCCGGCGTGGACAACCTGGTCCTGGACGCCCCGACGCTCGCCAAGATCTTCGACAGCAAGATCACCAAGTGGAACGACGCGGCGATCAAGAAGCTGAACCCCGACGCGACGCTTCCCGACCTGAAGATCCAGGCGTTCCACCGCTCGGACGAGTCCGGCACCACGGACAACTTCACCAAGTACCTCAAGGCCGCGACGCCCGACAACTGGAAGTACGAGGGCGGTAAGGCCTGGCAGGCCAAGGGTGGCCAGGCGGCCGCTCAGTCCTCCGGTGTGGCCGCCCAGGTCAAGCAGACCAACGGCGCCATCGGCTACTTCGAGCTGTCCTACGTCGCCGACGGTGTGAAGGCCGTCAGCATCGACACGGGCGCCAGCGCCCCGGTCGCGGCGAGCAGCGAGAGCGCCACCAAGGCCATCGCCGACGCCAAGGTCGTGGGCACGGGCAGCGACCTGTCGCTGCAGCTGAACTACAACACCAAGGCCGACGGCGCCTACCCGATCACCCTCGTCACCTACGAGATCGCCTGTGACAAGGGCAACAAGGCGGACACCCTGCCCGCCACGAAGGCCTTCCTGACCTACATCGCCTCGGAGGAGGGTCAGGCGCTGCTCCCCGACCTGGGCTACGCCCCGATCCCCGACGACATCATCGCCAAGGTTCGTACCACCATCTCGAGCCTGAGCTGATCTGAGCGTGCGGTCCGGCCCCGGGCCTGAACCGGGGCCGGACCGCACCGTCCGGTGCACCGCCGCCACGAGCCGTACGGTCGCGTACGGCTTCGCAGGGCCGCACCTCGTGTGCGGTTCCGCAGACCGGAGAACCCGATGGACATAACCACACAGAACACTGACGCCCCACCCCCCACCCCACAGCCGACGGAGTCCGAGCAGAAAGCTGCGGCCCGCGGCGTCACCCGACCCGGAGACCGGATCTTCCTCGGTCTGTCCCGCGGCTCGGGCATCCTGCTGCTGGTGATCATGGCCGCGATCGCGGTCTTCCTCACCTATCGCGCCTCGCTCGCGATCAGCAAGGACCACACGAACTTCTTCACCACCTTCGAATGGAACACCGGCGTCCAGCCGCCGAGCTTCGGCATCGCGGTCCTGGCCTACGGCACGGTGATCTCCTCGATCATCGCCATGGTCCTCGCGGTTCCGATCGCCGTGGCCATCGCGCTGTTCCTCACGCACTACGCCCCGCGCAGGCTGAGCGGCCCGATCGCCTATGTGATCGACCTGCTCGCCGCCGTGCCGTCCATCGTCTACGGCCTGTGGGGCGCGCTGGTCCTGGTGCCGCACATGACCGGACTGTTCAGCTGGCTCAACGACTACTTCAGCTGGTCCGGCCTCTTCTCGTGGGACGAGGGCGCCCCGCGCTCGATGCTCACCGTCGGCATCCTGCTCGCGATCATGATCCTGCCGATCATCACCAACGTGAGCCGCGAGGTCTTCCGCCAGTCCCCGCAGATGATCGAGGAAGCGGCCCTGGCCCTCGGCGCCACGCGCTGGGAGGTCATCCGGATGTCCGTCATCCCGTTCGGCCGCTCCGGTGTCATCTCCGCCTCGATGCTCGGCCTCGGCCGCGCGCTCGGCGAGACGATGGCCGTCGCGACCGTGCTCTCCCCGGACTTCCTGATCCACGCCAGCCTGCTCAACCCGGGCGGCGGCACCTTCGCCCAGAACATCGCCAGCAAGTTCGGCGAGGCGGACGAGTTCGGCCGTGACGCGCTCATCGCCTCCGGTCTGGTCCTGTTCGTCATCACCCTGCTGGTCAACGGCGCGGCACGCATGATCATCGCCCGCCGCAAGGAGTACTCGGGGGCCAACGCATGAGCAACCCAGCACCCGTCGCCGAGCGCGCGCCCAGCACGCTGCGCGGCGCGAGCCTGCCGAAGTGGTCGCCGTTCGCGATCGCGGGTGGCTCCGTGGTCCTTGCCGTCGTCATCGGGCTGGTCTTCAGCCTGGACAGCAAGATCCAGTGGGGCCTGATCGCCGGTCTGCTCTTCCTCGTCGGCACGTACGGCATCTCCGCACAGATCGAGGGGCGCCGGCAGGCCAAGGACCGCATCGCGACCGGTCTGGTCTGGGTGGCCTTCCTGGTCGCCCTGGTGCCGCTCATCTCCCTGGTGTGGACGACCATCTCGCGCGGCACCAAGGTCCTCGACGTCTTCTTCCTGACCCACTCGATGGGCATCGTCCAGGACTCCCAGCCGGGCGGTGGCATCTACCACGCCATCATCGGCAGCCTGGAGCAGGTCGGACTCGCCACGATCATCGCGGCGCCGATCGGTGTGCTCACCGCCGTGTACCTGGTGGAGTACGGCCGGGGCAACCTCTCCCGGGCGATCACCTTCTTCGTCGACGTGATGACCGGTATCCCGTCGATCGTCGCGGGCCTGTTCATCCTCAGCCTCATGCTGATCTTCGACATGGAGCCCTTCGGCTTCGCCGGTTCGCTGGCGCTGGCCATCCTGATGATGCCGGTCGTGGTCCGCTCCACCGAGGAGATGCTCAAGCTCGTCCCGAACGAGCTGCGCGAGGCCTCCCTCGCGCTCGGCATCCCGAAGTGGCGCACCATCCTGAAGGTGGTCCTGCCGACCTCCATCGGCGGCATCACCACCGGCATCATGCTCGCCATCGCCCGTATCGCGGGTGAGACAGCGCCCGTGCTGCTGCTGGTCTTCGGCAACCGGTTCATCAACAACAACCCGTTCGAGGGTGCGCAACAGTCGCTGCCGCTGTACATCTATCAGCAGTACGCGCAAAGCGCCGGTGCCAACGCGGCGTACGACCGGGCCTGGGCGGCGTCACTCACGCTGATCGCCTTCGTGATGATCCTCAACCTCGTGGCTCGCGGCGTCGCCCGCTGGAAGGCCCCGAAGTCCGGTCGCTGACGCGGCCAACAGCGACCTGTCTCCCCCTCGAAAGAAGCAGTGATTTCCATGGCCAAGCGAATTGACGTCAGCGGCCTCAGCGCCTACTACGGCTCCTTCCGCGCCATCGAGGACATCTCGATGGCCATCGAGCCCCGGAGCGTGACGGCCTTCATCGGCCCGTCCGGCTGCGGCAAGTCCACGTTCCTGCGCACCCTGAACCGGATGCACGAGGTCACCACCGGTGGCCGGGTCGAGGGCAAGGTCATGCTCGACGACGAGAACCTGTACGGCGCCGGGGTCGACCCGGTGGCCGTGCGGCGTGAGGTCGGCATGGTCTTCCAGCGGCCCAACCCGTTCCCGACGATGTCCGTGTTCGAGAACGTCGCGGCCGGCCTGAAGCTCTCCGGCTCGTACAAGAAGAACGAGCTCAACGACATCGTCGAGAAGTCGCTCAAGGGCGCGAACCTCTGGAACGAGGTCAAGGACCGGCTGAACAAGCCCGGTTCGGGTCTCTCCGGCGGTCAGCAGCAGCGTCTGTGCATCGCCCGCGCGATCGCGGTCGAGCCCAAGGTGCTGCTGATGGACGAGCCCTGCTCCGCCCTCGACCCGATCTCCACCCTCGCCATCGAGGACCTGATCGGTGAGCTGAAGGAGCGCTTCACGATCGTCATCGTGACGCACAACATGCAGCAGGCGGCGCGAGTCTCGGACCGTACGGCGTTCTTCAACCTGGCCGCCGTCGGCCAGCCCGGCAAGCTGATCGAGATCGACGACACGGAGCGGATCTTCTCCAACCCGTCGGTCCAGGCGACCGAGGACTACATCTCCGGCCGCTTCGGCTGAGCCGAACCCGAGCCGGAACGACCCCTCGCGGTGCTGCATGGCGGTGCCACCGTGAGGTCGATGAAGGGCCCGCCCCTGGCTCCCGGGGGCGGGCCCGTCGTCGTTGTCCGACCGGTTCGACCGGTTCTACGGGACTACAGGAACGCCAGGTTCACGAGCCCGAACGACCCCGCCGCCACCAGTGCCGCCGCCGGCATCGTGATGAACCAGCCCAGGACGATGTTCTTGGCGACCCCCCAGCGCACGGCCTTCACGCGCTTGGTGGCGCCGACGCCCATGATGGCGGAGGTGATGACGTGGGTCGTGGAGACCGGGGCCTTGAAGAGGTATGCGGTGGTGAACATGATCGCCGCGCCGGTCGTCTCGGCGGCGAAGCCCTGCGGGGGATCGAGCTCGATGATCTTCCGGCCCAGGGTGCGCATGATGCGCCAGCCGCCCGCGTAGGTGCCCAGCGACAGCATCAGGGCGCAGGCGATCTTCACCCAGACCGGGATCGGGTCGCCGTACGTCTCGTGGCCGGAAATCACCAGTGCCATCACCACGATGCCCATGGTCTTCTGCGCGTCCTGCAGACCGTGACCGAGGGCCATGCCGGCCGCGGACACCGTCTGCGCGATGCGGAAGCCCCGCTTGGCCTTGTGCGGGTTGGACCGCCGGAACATCCACATGATCGCCGTCATGACGAGGTAGCCGGCCACCAGACCGACGACCGGCGACACGAACATCGGGATGACGACCTTGTCGAGCACGCCGTGCCAGATCACGTCGGTGCCACCGGCGAGGGCCGCGCCCACCATGCCGCCGAACAGCGCGTGGGAGGACGAGGAGGGCAGGCCGAAGTACCAGGTCACGAGGTTCCAGACGATGGCGCCGACCAGTGCCGCGAAGAGGATGCCCATCCCCTTCGAGCCCTCGGGCGTCTCGATCAGGCCCTCGCTGACGGTCTTGGCGACACCGGAACCGAGGAAGGCACCGGCGAGGTTCATCACGGCGGCCATGGCCAGCGCCGCCCGCGGGGTCAGCGCCCGCGTCGACACGGACGTCGCGATCGCGTTCGCCGAGTCGTGGAAGCCGTTGGTGTACGTGAAGAAGAGCGCGACCGCGATGGTCACGATGAGAGCGAAGGTGTCCATCGACGCCTCAGGACTCCTTGACGGCGATGGTCTCCACCGTGTTCGCCACATGCTCGAACGCGTCGGCCGCCTCTTCCAGGACGTCCACGATCTGCTTGAGCTTCAGCACCTCGATGGCGTCGTACTTGCCGTTGAAGAGATGTGCAAGAAGCTTTCTGTGGATCTGGTCGGCCTGGTTCTCCAGGCGGTTGACCTCGATCCAGTACTCGGTGAGGTTGTCCATCGTGCGCAGGTTCGGCATGGCCTCTGCGGTCAGTTCCGCGGCCCGCGCCAGCACCTCGATCTGCTGCTCGACGCCCTTGGGCAGCTCCTCGACGTTGTAGAGGACGACGAGGTCGACGGCCTCCTCCATGAAGTCCATGATGTCGTCGAGGCAGGACGCGAGGTTGTAGATGTCCTCGCGGTCGAAGGGCGTGATGAACGAGGAGTTCAGCTGGTGGAAAATCGCGTGCGTGGCGTCGTCGCCTGCGTGTTCGGCTGCCCGCATGCGCTCTGCGATCTCGGCCCGGCCGGCGGTGTCCGCCCCGAGCAGTTCCATCAGGAGTTTCGAGCCCGTGACGATGTTGTCCGCGGACGCGGCGAACATGTCGTAGAAGCTCGTCTCCCTGGGGGTCAGACGAAAGCGCACAAGGGGTCCTCGGATTGCATCGGTTTCGGTCAGGCTGATGCTAAGGGCATCATCCGGCCACGGCTAATGGGCCGCCCACCAGTGTCGCCCATCGGGCACGGTGATCAGCACGAGGGCGTACCAAGGGCCCTATACCCAGCAAAGTTCGTTACCATATACCCAGCAGGGGTATGTGATCGCCCCGTGACACGGAGGACGCGATGACGACGACAGAGGCCGGCGCCACGGCCCCCTCCGAGGACATCGAGAGCGGCGGCCACGAGCACGTCACGCACGGCTATCACAAGCAGAAGGACGAGCACCTCAAGCGGCTGCGCCGGATCGAGGGCCAGATCCGCGGCCTGCAGCGCATGGTCGAGGAGGACACCTACTGCATCGACATACTCACCCAGGTGTCCGCCTCCACCAAGGCCCTGCAGTCGTTCGCGCTGCAGCTCCTGGAGGAACACCTGCGGCACTGCGTCGCCGACGCGGCCCTGAAGGGCGGCGACGAGATCGACGCCAAGGTCGAAGAGGCCACGAAGGCCATCGGCCGCCTGCTGCGCACCTGAGCGCCCGCGGCAAGAGGCCCGTTCACCGGCCGACCGGCTCCTCGCGTTCTTCGGCCACTCTCAGCACCTCGTCGATGCAATCCATGCTGAGCCGGTCCTCGCGCGCGGCCGAGGCCGCGATGATCAGGTCTCCGCACAGCTCGATCTCGGCGAGGGCCACGTGGTCCTGAACTGCCGTACCGCCGACCGGAGCCACGTGCATCACCTCTTCTCTGCCGTCACCGACTTCCTAGAGTAGGGAGCGGCCTACACACCGCGCATGGCACGGAAGGGCTAGTTCTTGACGCCCGTCACTGATCCACGCGCCCGCCTCATCCCTCTGCGATCTTCCCGGCGTAGATGTCACTCGCCTTCGGCAGGGATACGTCGACGGGGGCCCCGAAGTCGTACAGCAACGTCGTCGAGGCCACCGCGACGTTACCTTTCTGCAGGCCGTTCACGAAGCTGAACCGGTGTCTGACCTTGCGGATGCGGCCCTCGTCGTCGAGATAGACGTCGAAGGGCACCTCGGCGGTGGCGAACCCTTTCGCCGCCGCGGCCAGCGAGGCCCGGGCACCCGGGGAGGCGCCCCGCGCCGCGACCGTGAGATCGGCCACGCCGCGGTAGTGCCGCACCTCGGCGCCGGCCAGTTCGGTGCGGCCGAGGTAGCTCGCCGTGCGGGTGCCGCGCAGCAGCTCGGCGGCGGCGAACGGGTCGGTGGCCCCGCCGGTGACCAGGTTGCCGTCGGCGAGGGCCGCCGTCTCCACCCGGACCCACTTGTCGGCGGGGACCCCGGCGCCCCGGTTCTTCATGAACAGGGCGCCGGGCGCGAGGAGTTCGGTGATCGGCCGGTGCTCGGTGTGACCGGCGGGATCCTGCGGCAGCCGCACCTGGAGCCGGCCGAGCTGCTTGCGGTAGTCGTAGACGCCCTCGCCGCGGATGGTGACCCGGGTGCCGCCGGTGGCCATCTCCATCGACGTCCGCGCCTTCGAACTGCCCGCCTCCACCAGGGTCCCGGCGGCCCGGTGCAGGGTCCCGACCGGATCGGACGTGCGGGCGTCGGCGGTGCCGTCGGCGCCGGAACAGCCGCTCGTACCGAGGGAGCCGAGACAGACGAAGACGCCCGCGACGACCGCTCCGCCCATCCTGTGCTGGCGTTCCGCCATGGCCTGCTCACCCCCAGCCGGCCCGCCCGGCACGGGCCCCCTGTCGTTCCGCTTAACGAGGGGTGGGGGGTGCCGTCACGCGGATACCAGGCCCGCCGCCGGAGGCGGCTTATTTACACAGCACCCGCAGTGGGTAGCGTGGTGATCGTGCCGCACGAGGAACACCGGACGACCACCGTCGAACAGGGCAAGTTCTGCTTCGCCCGCTGCGTCTGCGGGTGGCGTGGTCCGGCCCGCAGAGCCCGCAGTCAGGCCCGGACGGACGCGGAGGTCCATCTGCATCCTCAGGCGTGACGCAGGGTCGTCAGCAGTTCGTCGACCAGGCCGCGGTCGCGGAACTGGGTCAGCCGGCTGCGGGCCGCGCCGGGGGAGAGCCACAGGATGCGGTCCACCTCGTCGTTCGGGGCGAAGTTGCCGGAGACGGCCTCGGCCGCCCAGTACCGCACCTGCTTGGGGCGGCCGCCCACGAAGTAGCGGACGGTGGACAGCTCCGTGCCCGGCTCGGCCGTGTACCCCGTCTCCTCGGTCACCTCGCGCAGGGCCGCCGCGAGCGGTTCCTCCCCGCGCTTCAGCTTGCCCTTGGGGTGGGACCAGTCGTCGTACTTCGGCCGGTGGACCAGGCAGACCTCGAGTGCGGAGTCGACGGGGGAGTGCCGCCACAGCACTCCGCCGGCGGCCTGGATCAGGCTGTTGTCGGTCTGGGTCACCTGGCCCGCACCTCCTGCTTTCGCGTCAACCGGCCCGCACGTCCTGCCGCTGGATCACCTGGCCCGCACTTCCTGCCACTGCGTCAACTGGCCCGCACTTCTTGCCTCTGCCACGCCTGCTGGAAGGCGAAACGGGCGCCCTCCACCTCGTGGCGCTGGTCGGCGTGGAGCACACCGAGGGCGTACGCCGTCGCCGGGGCGATGCGCGGGGTGCGGGCCGCCGAGGCCGCGGCGGCGGCCGCCTCCGAGGCGTCCCGGTGCCGGTTCAGGGCCTGGCCCGCGTCGAGCAGGCGGACGTCGACCAGGGCGTTCTCGCCGAGGAGGACCTCGCGGGAGTAGCGGTGCAGACGCAGCAGCAGCCGGACCTGGTGCCAGGGGGCGTCCTGCGGATGCGGGGCCGGGTCCGGGGAGAGGCCGTGGATCAGGGCCTCCGCGTTGTACGGATGCCCGGCGGTGACCAGCGGCAGTCCGCTCACGGCGTCGGTGAGCCGCTCCTGGGCCGCGCCGGCCAGCGGGCCGAGGTCGGCCCGGGCGGCGGCAGCGGTGAGCGGGACCTCGCTGGCCAGCACGGCGACCTTGTCGGCGACGGCGTGGAAGCGGGAGGAGCCGAGCGCCTGCAGCGCGGTGCTGTGGGCGCGGGTCCGGGCGAGGGTGAGCTGGCGCTCCAGGAGCGCGCCCGCCTTGGCCGCGCCCACGGTGAGGTTGCCGCGCTCCCCGCTCGCCTGCTCGGACCGGGCGGCCGGGGCCGGGCCGCCCGCGGACTGCGCGGGGAACACCGCCGCCCCCGACAGCCGGTGCAGCGCGAGCAGCAGCCGGTCGAGCCGGGCCGCGTACGCGTGCTCCATCGACAACGTGCCCGACAGCCAGGCGAGTTCGGGGCGCAGATTCTCCGACCAGTCGGTCTCCAGCAGGGGACGGAAGGTGTGCAGGCTGCCGCTGATACGGCGGACCGAGCGGCGCAGGGCGCGCGCCGCGTCGACGGACTCCTCCGTGCCGTTCGGGCCGCTGCCGGTCTCCCGGTGCAGCCGCAGGGCGCGGAGGAACTCCGTGGCCTGGGCCCGCAGGTAGCCCGCGAGGGCGTCCCCGGTGGGGGCGGTCCCGGCCACGGGATCCGTCGGGTCAAGGTGTTGCTGTGCCACGCCGGCGCCTCCGGGCGTCTATGAGCATCTCCTGGACGTTCCTCAGGGGTTGGCCGTCCGCGTCGGTGGAGTGGCGGGTCCACTCGCCGTCCGGCCCGAGGTGCCAGGACGAGGTGGTCTCGGACATGCCGGTCTCCAACAGCCGGTTCAGGGCTGCGCGGTGGGCCGGGTCGGTGACCCTGACCAGGGCCTCGATACGGCGGTCGAGGTTGCGGTGCATCATGTCGGCGCTGCCGAGCCACACTTCGGGTTCGCCGCCGTTGCCGAAGGCGAAGACCCGGGAGTGTTCCAGGAAGCGGCCGAGGATCGAGCGGACCCGGATGTTCTCCGAGAGGCCCGTGACGCCCGGGCGGACGGCACAGATGCCGCGTACCCACACGTCGGTCGGTACGCCTGCCTGGGACGCCCGGTACAGCGCGTCGATGAGTGCCTCGTCGACGATCGAGTTGACCTTGATACGGATGAACGCGGGACGTCCGGCACGGTGGTGCTGGACCTCCTTGTTGATCCGCGCGATCAGGCCGTCCCGCAGGGATTTGGTAAAGGGCGTACAGGTCGAGGTCAGCGCCAGCTTGTCTTCGGGCTACGCTAC
>NZ_JBSFLV010000117.1:0-28098 GCF_053599215.1 Streptomyces sp. NPDC001002
CGGCATCGAACGGATGCTGATGTTCCGCCACAACGTCGAAGACATGCGAGACATGGTCGAGGGTGACGTCCGGTTCACCCGGCCGTTCGGGATGGGGCCGTAGTGGGCTCCGCCGTGACCGCCGCCGTGCGGGGCGCCCCAGGCGGGTGCGGCCGGGGCCGGGTAGCCCTGCGGGCCCGGGGGCGGCGGGGCGGGCTGCTGCCACTGGGACTCCACGCGGGTCAGCGCCTCGAGCTCGCCGTAGTCGAGAAAGATCCCGCGGCAGTTGCTGCACTGCTCGATCTGGACACCGTTGCGGTTGTACGTCTGCATCGACCCATGACACTTCGGACACTGCATGGCCGGCTCAACTCCTCGCCCATCGGACCTGTTTCCCGTTTCGCCAGGACAGACTCCGTCCGGCGGCGGTCGGTTGCACCCTACTTCGGGAAACCGGGGGTCAACTGCGGTGGGGCGGAACTCATTCGGGCGCATGCGTCGATCACGGACATCTCGATCTCGTCGAGGGGGCGTTGCTCGGTGGTCGCCTTGACGATCGCGCGGGCCGCCGTCTGCACGGTGAGGGCGCGGGCCGGGACGTCCAGGGCGGGCCAGGGGTCGCCGTCGGGCGGGACGGCGGGGCCGCCGGCGGCGCGGTACGCGGTGAGGAAGCGGGTCCATTCGTCGGGCGGGAGGAGGCCGCAGGCGTACCAGGCGGCGGGGCGGGCGAGGTCCCAGGTGGGGACGCCGGTGCCGAGGTCGTCGACGTCGATGAGGAGCCAGGGGCCGTCGGGGGTGGGGTGACGGACCAGTTGGCCGAGGTGGAGGTCGCCGTGGCAGAGGGTGGTGCGGTCCGGCATGGGGGTCTCGGCTCGGGCCCACGGGGGGAGGGTGGACCAGGCGGCGAGGACGGGGGGTACGGCGGGGTTCTGGGTGGCGGTGGGGGTTGGGGTGGCTTGGAGGCGGGCTATCGCGCGGGCGGCTTTGGTGGGGCCTTGCATGGGGGGCAGGGGGGTGCGTGTGGGAGTGACGGATGGGAGGGGGGTGCGGTGGAGGTGGGCGAGGAGGGTGGCAGCGGCTTCCCAAGGGGCCGCGTCCGGGTCGTCGGGGGCTACGGGGGTGCCGTACGGCCAGAAGGTCACCAGGCGGCCGTGCAGGTCGACGGGGGTCGAGAGGAGTGGGGGGAGGAAGATGCCGGGGAGGTGGGCGGCTGTGGTGAGGCGGGTGGTGAGTTCGGGGAGGGAGGTGGTGGGGGCGTGGGCCTTGGCGACGGTGTCGGCGTGGCGGACGACTGTGGCGTCGGGGCGGTCGGCGAGGGTTTCCGTGCGGTCTGGCGTTCCGCGGAGGCAGGGGCAGGTGGGGGTGCGGGTGTGTGCCGTGGCCCTGGCTCGGGTGGTGAGTTCTGTGAGCAGGGGGGTGGCGGTCACGGGGCTCCCTGGGCGCGGTGGGTCTGGTGCACGAGCGTACGGTTCTCGCCCCCGCCGCCCCTACCCGTCCCAGGAGCGCTGCCCCTTCGGCCCCGCCAGGGGGCTCCGCCCCCTGAACCCCCGCTCCTCAAACGCCGGAGGGGCTGAAAAACAAAAAGCAACGCCGGCGCAGCTCCCCAGCTGCGCCGGCGTTTTGCCGTCCGCCGCACCCCCGTCCCCACGGGGTTTCATGGGTGGATGTCCCCGCCCGGACCGCTCTTCCGGGCCTGGGGTCGCCGCTCAGCGCCCCAGCATCACTCCCACGGACGACGCCTGTGTCGCTACCGTCTCCCAGCCGTCGAAGACGAGGAGCAGCAGCGCGGCCAGAGGGAGGGCCATGAGTGTCGCCACCAAGGGGTGGCGGCGGCCCTGACGGCGGGGGCGGAAAGCGGTGTGCGCCTTGCGCTCCTGCGTGCGGATCTGTGCCCGCGGTGCCGTGTAGGCCATGGTCCCTCTCCTGACCGAACTCAGTTGTCGTTGGCAGCGGCGGGTGTCTGACCTCGGGGGACGAGTGCTGCACCCGCCGCTTGACCTCAAATCTAGGCGTCCGGCCCCTGTCGCACGTCATGCCCTCGTATCGATTCCCGGGCCTCCCGGAGGATGAGCCATGACCTGGGAACTACTCCCCTGGGTGGAGACGCGGTCCTAGGTCTCAGGGTCTTCCCGGAGGGGCTGTCCGGTGTGCCCTGCCTTCTCCGAGCTGTCCTCCCTGGGCACCGGCTGTTCGACCAGGGCCAGCACCCGGGTCGCCATGAAACGGGCCGTGCGGACCACGGAACCGCTCCGGGTGACTTCGCTCACTTCCACGACACCTCGGCGCACCGCCGTCTCCACCCGACGGCCCGCTCTGCTCGCCACCACCTCGTACGTCCTTGTCGTGTCCCCGGCGTCCACGACTATCTCCACGCGATCACCCTTCACGCGCTCAATCCCCCTTCTGTGGCGGGTGGTTGGGATCACAGGGCGGTCGAAGTCCCGCTGTTCACGCGGTCCCTGACCACTCTTCAAGTCTCCCACCCGGCACTGACAATCCGTTGGGGCGAGAGGGCGCGGCCTCTGCGCGCGGGCGGCCGTGGAAACGTAAGCTGTCGCTCGTCACACGGACCGGGCAGCGGGGATGAACATGGCGATGATGCGCCTGAGGCGCGAGGACCCGCGTGTCGTCGGCTCGTTCAGGCTTCACAGACGGCTCGGCGCGGGTGGGATGGGCGTTGTCTATCTGGGCTCCGACAAGAAGGGGCAGCGGGTCGCGCTCAAGGTGATCCGGCCCGACCTGGCGGAGGATCAGGAGTTCCGGTCGCGGTTCGCCCGTGAGGTCTCGGCCGCGCGGCGGATCAGGGGCGGGTGCACCGCTCGGCTGGTCGCCGCGGATCTCGACGCGGACCGGCCGTGGTTCGCCACGCAGTACGTGCCCGGGCCCTCGCTGCACGACAAGGTCGCCGACGAGGGGTCGCTCGGTGCGGCCGAGGTGGCCGCGGTGGGGGCTGCCTTGTCGGAAGGGCTCGTCGCCGTGCACGAGGCCGGCGTGGTGCACCGGGATCTCAAGCCCTCCAACATCCTGCTGTCCCCCAAGGGACCGCGGATCATCGACTTCGGCATCGCCTGGGCGACCGGGGCCTCCACGCTCACCCACGTCGGTACGGCCGTCGGCTCGCCCGGTTTCCTCGCGCCCGAGCAGGTGCGTGGCGCCGCCGTCACCCCGGCCACCGACGTCTTCTCGCTCGGCGCGACCCTCGCGTACGCCTCGATGGGTGACTCGCCCTTCGGGCACGGCAGTTCCGAGGTGATGCTGTACCGCGTGGTGCACGAGGAGCCTCAGCTGCACGGCGTCCCGGACGCGCTTGCCCCGCTGGTGCGCGCCTGCCTCGCGAAGGACCCCCAGGACCGGCCCAGCACCCTCCAACTGTCGCTCCGCCTCAAGGAGATCGCCGCCCGCGAGACCCAGGGTCTCGGCGACGTACGTCCGCCCGCACCGCGCGCCGCCGAGGCGGACCGGCCCACCGGGCGGCTCTCGGACACCTATCCCGACCAGCAGCAGCGTTCCGTCCAGCGGCGGCCCCCGCAGGGGACCAAGGGTTCGCAGGGGGGACAGCAGGGCTCGCAGGCCGGGCATGGGGGACCTGGGAATCCGGTGGGTTCGCAGGGTTCGGCCGGGCCTCGGGGCAACGCTCCCTCTCGGGGCAGCAGTGCGTCCCGTGCGGGCGGGGGCGGTCCGTCGTCGTCCCGCTCGGGGAGCCGGAACACTCCTCCCGCGCGGAACACGACGCGTTCCGGCAACGGCAGTGGGAGTCGGCCCGCGCCGCGCAGCGGTACCGGGCGGCCGGGGCCCAGGAACACGGGTACCGGTCGGCGGCCGGCCAATCCTCGGCTGCTGCGGCAGCGGCTGTTCGTGTTCGTCGTGGTGACGCTGCTCGTGGCGCTCGGCATCGCCGCCGCGCAGGGGTGTCAGGGGCCGTCTCGGGGGCTCGGCGGGGACCGTGATGTCGTACGGCAGGAACAACCGCATCAGCACGCGGGCTGGTCTGCGGCTCAGTAGCGGGTCAGTACGTCACAGGGTCGGCAGGATGCGTTCGAAGAACTCTCGGTCCGCCTCGAAGACCGGGCTCAGCGCGAGGTACTCCTCCGGTGTGACCCAGCGGGCCTCGGTGACCTCGTCGCCGTCGGGGACGGGCTCGTCGGCGGAGTTCTCGGCGGTCCACCAGTGGAGGCGGAAGTGGCCGTCCTCCGTGAGTGACTCCCAGACCTTGGCGCCCGGGGAGACCGTCAGGCCGATCTCCTCGTGGACCTCGCGGACCAGGGCCTGCTGCTGGGTCTCCCCCGGTTCGAGCTTGCCGCTGAGGGGTTGCCAGTAGCCGGGGCGGGCGACGGTGGGGCCGCGCCGGACGACCAGGACCCGGCCGTCGCGGCGCAGTACCGCCACGATCGCCTCGCGCCGTGCCATCGGCTACGCCTCGGGGCGGCCGGTGGCCACCGCGTAGAAGGCGACCGCGGCCGCCGCGCCGACGTTCAGGGAGTCGACGCCGTGGGACATGGGGATGCGGACCCATTCGTCGGCGGCCACCAGGGCCTGCGTGGAGAGACCGTCGCCCTCGGCGCCGAGCATCAGGGCGACGCGGTCCATGCGGTGCGGGGCCGCCTCGTCGAGGGATCTGGCCTTCTCGTCCGGAGTGAGGGCGAGGAGGGTGAAGCCGGCCTCGCGGACCGACTCCAGGCCCTTGGGCCAGGTGTCGAGACGGGCGTACGGGACCGAGAAGACCGCGCCCATGGAGACCTTGACGCTGCGGCGGTAGAGCGGGTCCGCGCAGTCCGGGGAGAGCAGGACCGCGTCCATGCCCAGGGCCGCCGCCGAGCGGAAGATCGCGCCGATGTTGGTGTGGTCGTTGACCGACTCCATGACCACCACGCGGCGGGTCGTCTGGAGCAGGTCGGCGGCCGTCGGCAGCGGCTTGCGCTGCATGGAGGCGAGTGCGCCGCGGTGCACGTGGTAGCCGGTGACCTGTTCGGCGAGCTCCGGGCTCACCGCGTAGACGGGGGCAGGGAGTTCGTCGATGACGTCACGCATGACGTCGACCCACTTCGCGGACAGCAGCATCGAGCGCATCTCGTAACCAGTGTCC
The DNA here is from genome assembly GCF_053599215.1 of Streptomyces sp. NPDC001002. Classification (NCBI taxonomy): domain Bacteria; kingdom Bacillati; phylum Actinomycetota; class Actinomycetes; order Kitasatosporales; family Streptomycetaceae; genus Streptomyces; species Streptomyces sp. NPDC001002. Next base: position 5,063 of record NZ_JBSFLV010000117.1, read on the forward strand.
TTGGCCCGTCTGATGACCTTCTCGCCCTCGGCGATGAACAGGCCCTCGGCCGGTTCGCGCTTACGGCGCAGCTCCACATCGGTCAGGCCCGTGTAATCACGCAGGCGCGGGTCGTCGGGATCCTCAACGGTGATGAGATCGGCCACAGGGTGATACTGCCTTGTCCTGGGTGTGGTGCCAACGGCTGGAACCGGGTTGGGTTACCCGTGGTTACGCGTGCTTCTTGGGGCCTACGTCCACGACCTCGCCGATGACGATGACCGACGGCGCCTTCACCTCCTCCGTACGGACCGTCTCGGCGACCGTCGCGAGGGTCGCGTCGACGCGACGCTGACCTGCGGTGGTGCCCTCCTGGATCACGGCGACCGGGGTGTCGGGGGACTTGCCGTGCGCCACGAGGGTTTCGGCCACCTTCCCGATCGTGCCGACGCCCATCAGGATCACCAGCGTGCCGGTCAGCCGGGCGAGGGCCGGCCAGTCGACCAGGGAGCGCTCGTCGTCGGGGGCGATGTGTCCGCTGACCACGGTGAACTCGTGCGCCACGCCCCGGTGGGTGACCGGGATGCCTGCCGCGCCCGGGACCGAGATCGAGCTGGAGATGCCGGGGACGACCGTGCACGGGATGCCGGCCTCGGCGAGCGCCTGGACCTCCTCCATCCCGCGGCCGTAGACGAACGGGTCGCCGCCCTTCAGTCGTACGACCGACTTGCCCTGCTTCGCGTGTTCGATCAGGGCGTTGTTGATGGCCTCCTGTGCCATGAAGCGGCCGTAGGGCAGTTTCGCCGCGTCGATCACCTCGACGTTCGGGGAGAGTTCGGCGAGGAGGTCGCGGGGGCCGAGGTGGTCGGTGATGACAACGTCCGCCTCGGCGAGGAGGCGGCGGCCGCGGACGGTGATCAGGTCCGGGTCACCAGGGCCGCCGCCGACGAGGGCGACGCCGGGGGTGCGGGTGCGGTGGTGCGGGGCTACGAGGGTGCCGTCGCGCAGGCCCGCGACGACCGCGTCCCTGATGGCGGCGGTGTGGCGGGGGTCGCGGCCTCGGGCGTCGGTGGTGAGGACGGCGACCGTGACGCCTTCGCTGTGGCCGGTGGCCGGGGTCCAGGCGGTGGCCTGGTCGGCGTCGTCGGAGCGGACGCAGAACACTCGGTTGCGTTCGGCCTCGGCGGAGGCGGTGGCGTTGGCTTCGGGGTCGCTGGTGGCGATGAGGGCGTACCAGGCGTCGGCGAGGTCGCCGTCCGCGTAGGGGCGCTTCTGCCAGGTGAGCTCGCCCGCGTCCGCCATCGCTTCTACGGAGGGGGTGGCTTCGGGGGATACGAGGAGGATGTCGGCGCCGGCTGCGATGAGGGCGGGGAGGCGGCGCTGGGCTACCTGGCCTGCACCTAGGACGACGACCCTGCGGCCGGTGAGGCGGAGGCCTACGGGGTAGGCGGGGTGTTCGGCCATGGGGGTGCGGCTCCCTGGTGTGGCGGTGGTGCGATGCGGATGCCCTGACGTGCAGATTTTAGAGGGCGGGGAGATTTGGGGCGGCTCGGGTGTGCGGTGGCTGAGCTTCGTAGCCGAGCGCGGGCCGTGGACGGTTGTGCCCACCCGTTCCGCCGTGCGGAACGCCTGCCCACAACCGTGGCGGCATATGAGAGGGACCCGGGGGCGCAGTACCCCGGGTCACCCAACCTGCCGCCTACTTCTCCGTGACCCCCGCCGAGTCGAACGTAGCCACCTCGTGCATTGCCCTGGCCGTGCTCTGTACCAGCGGCAGAGCCAGCAGCGCGCCTGTGCCCTCGCCGAGGCGGAGGTCGAGGTCTACCAGGGGGCGGAGGCCGAGTTTGTTGAGGGCGGCCACGTGGCCCGGTTCGGCGCTGCGGTGGCCGGCGATGCAGGCCGCGAGGACCTCAGGGGCGATGGCTCGGGCGACCAGAGCTGCCGCGCCTGCGCTCACGCCGTCCAGGATCACCGGCGTACGCAGGGACGCGCCGCCGAGGAGGAGGCCGACGATGGCGGCGTGCTCGAAGCCGCCGATCGCGGCGAGTACGCCGATGGGGTCGGCCGGGTCGGGCTGGTGGAGTTCGATGGCGCGGCGGACGACCTCGGTCTTGCGGGCCAGCGTCTCGTCGTTGATGCCGGTGCCGCGGCCCGTCACCTCGGCGGGGTCGGTGTCCGTGTAGACCGAGATCAGCGCGGCGGACGCGGTGGTGTTCGCGATGCCCATCTCGCCGGTGAGGAGCGCCTTGTTGCCGGCCGCGACCAGGTCACGCGCGGTCTCGATGCCGACCTCGATGGCCTGCTTGGCCTCCTCGCGGGTCATCGCGGGGCCGGTCGTCATGTCGGACGTGCCGGCCCGGACCTTGCGGGGCAACAGGCCGGGCGTGGCCGGGAGTTCGGACGCGACGCCGACGTCCACCACACAGACCTCGGCGCCCACCTGGCTCGCGAAGGCGTTGCAAACGGCGCCGCCGCCAAGGAAGTTGGCGACCATCTGGGCCGTCACCTCCTGCGGCCACGGGGTGACCCCTTGCGCGTGCACGCCGTGGTCACCCGCGAAGATCGCGACGGCCGCGGGCTCCGGGATCGGCGGCGGGCACTGCCGGGACAGCCCCGACAGCTGCGCGGAGATGATCTCCAGCATGCCCAGGGAGCCCGGCGGCTTCGTCATCCGCTTCTGGCGTTCCCAGGCCTCGCCGAGCGCCTTGGCGTCCAGCGGACGGATCTGGGCGACGGTCTCGCCGAGCAGGTCGTGCGGGTCCTCGCCGGGCAGCGCGCGGCGGCCGTACGTCTCCTCGTGGACGACCCAGGACAGCGGGCGCCGCTTGGACCAGCCGGCCTGCATCAGCTCGGGCTCGTCCGGGAACTCGTCGACGTAGCCGACGCAGAGGTACGCGATGACCTCCAGGTGCTCCGGCAGGCCGAGCGCGCGGACCATCTCACGCTCGTCGAAGAAGCTGACCCAGCCGACGCCGAGGCCCTCGGCGCGGGCGGCGAGCCAGAGGTTCTCGACCGCGAGGGCGGCGGAGTACGGCGCCATCTGCGGCTGGGTGTGGCGGCCGAGGGTGTGCCGGCCACCGCGCGTCGGGTCGGCGGTGACCACGATGTTCACCGGGGTGTCGAGGATGGCCTCGATCTTCAGTTCCTTGAACTGCTTGGCCCGGCCCTTCGGCAGCGACTTGGCGTACGCCTCGCGCTGGCGCTGGGCCAGTTCGTGCATCGCGCCGCGCGTCTCGGCGGAGCGGATCACGACGAAGTCCCAGGGCTGCGAGTGGCCGACAGAGGGCGCGGTGTGGGCCGCCTCCAGGACGCGGAGCAGCACGTCGTGCGGGATGGGGTCGCTGCGGAAGCCGTTGCGGATGTCGCGCCGTTCGCGCATGACCTTGAGCACGGCCTCGCGCTCGGCGTCGTCGTAGGCGGGCGCGGCCGGACCGGTGGACTGTCGTGCTTCTGCCACTACGGCCGTGCTCTCTTCCTGCTCGGCGGCCCTGGTGTCCAGGTCCTCCGCCTGCTGTACGACGTCGGGATCGGCCTCCCGGGGCGCGGGGACCACGGCGACCGGCTCCTCCTCCGCGGGGAGGGTGAGCGGGTGCGGCGGGGTCGGCGCGAGGTGCGGGGTGGTCGGCACCGAGCCCTCGACGGGCACGAACTGGCCCACGGGCTGTTCCGGAGCACCCATGTCCAGGGGGATGACCGCGGGCTCGGGTGCGTTGCCGGTGACAGGCCCCTGAGGAGCGGGGATCGGCTGGGGCTCCGGCGCTTCCACAAGCGCGTCGGAGGGAGTGTCAGTGTCGGCCGACGCGACGACCGCGAGGGGCGTCACCAGGTCGGGCGCGGGCGTGATGTGCGCATCGGCGTCCGGTGCGGGCTCGTCCCAGGGGGTGGACTCGGGGTCCACCGGCTGGACGGGCGGCTCGTGGGATACGGCGGTGTCGGCGGCCGGAGCGATGGCTTCCGCCAGGTGCGGGGCCGGTGCCGTGTCGTCGTGGGCCGGCGCCGAGTCGGCGGGCTCCGGGAACGGGAGGACCTCGACGGCTTCGACGAGATCGGGTTCGGCCGGTTCGAGGACCGGCTCCAGGACGGGGGCGAGTCCGGTCGGCTCGACGGCAGCCAGAACGGGCTCGGGCGGGACCGCTTGGGCGGTGGGGTCGTCGTGGGCGGCTTCGGGCACGGGCGCCTCGAAAGCCACGCCCGCCTCGGGCGCGGGCGTCTCGAAAGCCACGCCAGCCTCGGGCTCCGGTGCCGGAAGCGGCATGGCTTCAGCAGGCGGTACCTCGAAGGCATGCGCCGCCTCAGGCGCGACGGCCTCGACGAACTGCCCGCCGTCAGGCGCCGGACCGGTCTCCGGAACCTGCCCGGCAGCAGCGTCCAGGGGGACGGGCTCGACCTCGGCAATGGGCTCGGAGCCGGGCGTCGCATCGACCACGTGCCCCGTCTCCGGAAACGCACCGACGATCTCCCCGGCATCCGCACCGGCCCAGGCCGCCTCGACCGCCGCCGCGTCCGGACCGGCGGGCTCCACCGGAACGTCGGCCTGCCCGAACTGCGGTACGGCCTCGGCGGGAACACCGTGCGTGCCGTCTGCCACGGGCGCGACCGGAATACCCGGAAGGCTGTCCCCGGGGCCCTGTCCGCCCTCCACGACGAACGCGGGCTCGGCACCTGGCCCGTTCTCCGCGGCGAACCCGGTCTCGGCACCCTGGCCGCCGTCCGCGGTGAATCCGGCGCCGGAGCTCTGTCCGCCCTCCGCAGCGGACATGCCGACCGGAACCTGGCCGTTGTGCAGGCCGTGGTCGTACTCCACTCCCCCGGCTTCCGGGGCCGAACCGCCGTACGCGACATCGACGTTGGGCTCGGGGTCCGGGGTCGCCTGGGCCTCGTAGGCCGGCTCCTGCTCGGCGACAAGCGCCGGCGCGGACACCTCCACCAGCTCGGGGGTCGACTGCTCGGCCGGGACAACCGTTTCGGCAGCCGGCGCCTCCGTGGTGACCTGGGTCTGGACCGCCGCCTGCGACGGAGCGGTGCCCCAGGGGCTCCCGCCCTGCGGAGGCAGGTCGCTCAATGGCTGGGAGGCGTCGAGGTATTCGGGGCCGGCGGTGGTCGGCGGGGCGGACTGCCAGACCGGCGCTCCCGTGGGGCCGCGGTCGGCGAGGGAACGGACCGGGCTCGCGGAGGCGTTGGGGGTCGGCGGGCCGAGGTGCAGGGGGCGGCGCGGCGGGACGGGTGCCGGCGCGGGTGTCGGGTCGGGCAGGCGGACGCCGTTGAGGTCGACCGAACCGCTGTCGCGGCCCGCCGTCTCGTGCGGGCCGGGCTCGTGGACGGTCTCGACGACCGGCTCGGGCGCCGGCGGGGCGACCTCGTTGCCCCAGGGGCTCTGGGCGCCCGGGAGCAGCAGCAGGTCTTCGTCCTCGGCGGTGGTCTCGGAGAGGTAGGTGTACGCGCCGTGCGGGGGGACGCCCGGCTGTTCCACCATGCCTGCGCTCTCCGGCAGTCCCTCGCCCGGGACCTGGCCGGTGTCCGTCATGCGTACCCCTCGCCCATCGGTTAGTGCTTCTACGTCCAGCCCACCGGGGACGGCGCACCGACCGCCCCCGCAGTGAAGAACGAGCGTGCCTGTCCAGCGGCACGAACGACCCGTCCCTAAAAGGCGACAAAGCCATTCAGTGGCATTGTCGCGGCCGTTGCCCCGCCTTGGCAGCTTGATCCGCGACGGGCCGCTGTGGACTGCGCCACGTTGCGCGTCCCCCGGTTCCGCCGTACCACACCCCATCCCAAAACGGGCGCGTTTTCCGGACATTGACGAACGAAGTGCCGGGCCACCCGATGCGGTACAACGGTCGGCCAGCCTACCGCGCGCGGTACGACTACAGGATCACCGGGACGGAATAAAACAGGATCACTGGGACGGTACCGGGCTCACGTGGTGCGCTCCGGGAGCACGCCGCTGAGCAGGAACGCGACGCTCCGCTCCTTCTCCGTCCACGCGCGCGTGTCGAGTTCGACGGACTGCAGCAGCGCGCACTCGACGCGGTATCCGTGCTCCGTCAGGTCCCGGCCGAGGAGTTCGGCCGCGTCGCGGGTGGCGGCGTGCGCGACGATGCGCTGCGGGCGGCGGTCGACGACCGCGGAGACCACGGCCACTCCCCCGCCACCGACGCGGACTACGTCAGGTTCAGGGAGGTTCTCCAGGACGTGGGGGGCCGTGCCGTGGATGATCTGCGGCTGGACTCCGAAGCCACGTGCGACGGCCTCGGTGCGAGCGCAGGCGGCCACATCGCGGTCGACGGCGATGACGGCGGCGCCGGCCCGTGCGGCCTCGACGGTGAAGGCACCGCTGCCGCAGCCGATGTCCCACACCAGGTCGCCCACGCGCGGTCCCAGTCGGGCGAGTTGGGCGGCGCGCAGCAGATCCGTTTCGCCCTCGCCGAGGTGATCCCCGTAGGACTCGTCGGGCAGTACCCAGCCGCGGGGTTCGGTGCCCGGGTCGCGCCCGGCGAGCCAGCCGCCCTCGCCGGTGACGCCGGGTGCGGCGGAGCCGCCGATGACGATGACGACGTTCGGGTCGCGCCAGGTGTGGTCGGCGGCCTTGTCGGAGGTGACGACGGTGACCTGTTCGCGGTCGGTGCCGAGTTCCTCGCAGATGACGAAGGTGCGGTGCACGCCTTCCAGGAGCAGGCCGAGTTCGGCGGGTCCCGCGCCGGGTGAGGTGAGGACGGCGACCTTGGCGTGGGCGCGGCACACGTTCACGGCGCGGCGCAGGGTGCGGCGGTGGGCGACGACCACCTGGGCGTCGTCCCAGGGCATGCCGGCCCGGGCGAAGGCGGCGGCGACCGAGGAGACGGCGGGGACGACCTCGACCTCCAGGCCGAACTCCGGTGCGCGCAGGGTGCGTACGACTCCGAAGAACCCGGGGTCGCCGTCGGCGAGCACGACCGCGGAGCCCCTGTGGGCGGCGATGCGGCGGGCGGCGAGGGCGACGCTGCCGAGGCGGATGCGTTCGGCGCGGGGCGGGACCTCGGGGAGCGCTAGGTGGTGGGCGGAGCCCGCGACCAGGGTGGCGGCGCCCAGGGCGGAGCGGGCCGCGGCGGTCGGCGGCGAGCCGTCCCAGCCGATCACCGTGACGCGGTCGGCCATCGTCGTCAGTCTCCAGGAGGTTTACGCAGGTGGAGGTCGGGCTCCGTGAGGGTACCTGGTGTCAGGTGCCACCGCCGGGGGTGCTGTTCCCCGCATGCCCCCAGGGGTCAGTTCCAGTCGGTGTACGAGGTGACACCGTTGGTGTCGGCGAGCTGCTCGCCGGCGCCGTCGAGGTCCTCGGGCAGCAGACTCCACACGATGAAGTCGGTGCGTACGTCGCTCCAAGTGCCGTCCTCGGCACGGACGTGCGCTATGCACGCGCCCCGCAGGACGCCCTCGCTGATGCAGCCGATCTTCTGCGCGACCTGCTGCGAGGCGGTGTTGTCGGCCGCCGTGCGCAGCTCGATCCGCTCGAACTTCTGGTCGGTGAACAGCCATTGGGCGGTGGCGAGCGCCGCCTCCGAGGCGTAGCCCTCGCCGCGGGCCCAGGGGCCCACGATGTACGACAGCTCGATGGAGCGAACATGCCAGTCGGTCTTGGCGAGTTGGATGATGCCCACCAACCGCTGGGTGAGGAACTCGGTGACGGCGAAGTCGAGTCCGCGGCCCGACGCGCGTTCATTGGGCGCGTACTCGGTGATCCAGGAGCGGGCGCGGTCCTCCGTGTACGGCTGCGGCACGTCGGTCCAGGCGCCGACCTGTTCGTCGTTCATCATCTCGGCCAGTGCGGGCACATCGTCCTCGTCGAGGGGACGCAGCACCAACCGCTCCGTGCTGATGGAGATGTTGGGGAAGGTGCTAGTCATGCGACGCTCCGTAACCTTCGGAAGAACATGCAGGGCCCGCTGAACTGCCCAGCATGCAGCATGCAGCCACCGAAACGCACCACGGGGGTCCACCCCAAGTGAGGGAGTGGACCCGGTGCGTGGCGATACGCGACTAGAAGGACGCGATGACGGAGCCGTCGTACTTGTCCTCGATGAACTTCTTGACCTCGGGGGAGGTGAGGAGCTTCGCGAGCTTCTTCACCCGCGGGTCCTTCTCGTTGCCCTCCTTGACCGCGAGGAAGTTGCCGTACGGGCTGTTCTTCGCGGACTCCAGGACGAGGGCGTCCTGGGCGGGCTTGATGTCCGCGGAGATCGCGTAGTTGCCGTTGATCACCGCGGCGTCCACGTCGTCCAGGGAGCGCGCGGTCTGGGCCGCCTCGACCTCCTTGAACTTGAGGTTCTTCGGGTTCTTGTCGATGTCCTGCGGAGTCGCCTCGTTGCCCGCGCCGTCCTTGAGGGTGATGAGCCCGTTCGCGGCGAGCAGCTTCAGCGAACGCGCCTCGTTCACCGCGTCGTTGGGGACGGCGACGGTCGCGCCGCTCTTCAGGGCGTCGACGCTCTTGACCTTGTGGGAGTAGAGGCCGAGCGGCTCCAGGTGCACCGTGACGACGGGCACGATGTGGGTGCCGCGCTTCTTGTTGAAGTCGTCGAGGTAGGGCTGGTTCTGGAAGTAGTTGGCGTCCACGGAGCCGTCCTCGGTCGCCGTGTTCGGGACGATGTAGTCCTGGAACTCCTTGACCTCCAGGTCGAGTCCGGCCTTCTTCGCCAGGTTGTCCTTGACGTAGTTGAGGATCTCGGCGTGCGGGGTCGGGCTCGCGGCGACGACCAGCGGGCCGCTGTAGTCGGACGAGGAGCCCGCGGAGTCCTTGTCCGAACCGCACGCGGTGAGCCCGAGGGTGAGGGCTCCGGCGGCGAGGACAGCGGTGGTGAACTTTGTGACGTTACGCACGAAAAGTGCCTTTCCTTCAGGGTGCAGCGACCCGCGATGGGTGTGCGGGGCGTTCTGGGTGGGGGTGACTCAGACGGTCTTGCTCGTCGCGGTGGACGCCTTGAGCAGCCGGAGCCTGGGGGCGGCACCGGACTGACCGGCGCGCCGGTGCAGCGTGCGGGCCGCGTAGTCGCCGGCGAACTGGATGAGCGAGATGACGACGGCGAGGATCGCGACGGTGATCCACATCAGCTGGGTCTCGAAGCGCTGGTAGCCGTAGCGGATGGCGATATCGCCGAGTCCGCCGGCGCCGACCGTGCCGGCCATGGCCGAGTAGCCGATGAGGGCGACGATCGTGGTCGTGGTGGAGGAGATCAGCGAGGGCAGCGACTCCGGCACGAGGACCTTGCGCACGATCGTCCAGGTGTTGCCGCCCATCGACTGCACGGCCTCGACGAGCCCGCCGTCCACTTCCCGGACAGCCGTCTCAACTAGGCGCGCGAAGAAGGGGATCGCGCCGATGGCGAGCGGCACGATGGCGGCCTCGCGGCCGATGGTCGTCCCCGTGATGGCGCGCGTGAAGCTCATCAGCGCGACCATCAGGATGATGAACGGCATCGACCGGGCGACGTTCACGACCTGCCCGACGACCTTGTTGGCGACGACGTTCTGCAGCAGACCGCCCCGGTCGGTGAGCACGAGGAGCACGCCGAGCGGCAGCCCGCCGACGACGGCGATGAGGGTGGACCAGCCGACCATGTAGAGGGTGTCCCAACACGCCTGGGACAGCAGCGGCTGCATCTCCGACCAGGTCACTTGGCACCTTCCTTCACGAGCTGGGGCTCGCCCACGATGTCGATCTGCAGGCCCTGCTCGCGCAGGAAGCCGATGGGCACGACGTTGTCCTCGTAGCGGCCGGGGAGTTCGATGCGCATCCGGCCGACCTGGAGGCCGCCGACGGTGTCGATGGCGGCGCCGAGGATCGATATGTCGATGTTGTAGGTGCGCGAGAGCTGGGAGATAACGGGCTGCGTGGCGGCCTCGCCCTGGAAGGTGACGTCGACGACCGTGCGGTCGGCGCCGGTGGCCTCGCCCTCGACCGGGAACAGCGCGGCGGCCAGCTCCGAGCCCGGCGTCGCGAGCAGCTCGCTCACCGTGCCGGACTCGACGATGCGGCCCCGCTCCATGAGGGCGGCGGAGTCGCAGATGGACTTCACGACGTTCATCTCGTGGGTGATGAGCAGGACGGTCAGACCCAGTTGCTGGTTCAGGTCGCGCAGCAACTGGAGGATGGAGCGAGTGGTCTCCGGGTCGAGGGCGCTGGTCGCCTCGTCGGACAGGAGCACCTTGGGGTCGCCGGCCAGGGCGCGGGCGATGCCGACGCGCTGCTTCTGGCCGCCGGAGAGCTGGGCGGGGTAGGCCTTCGCCTTGTCGGCGAGCCCGACCAGGTCGAGGAGTTCGAGTGCCTTGGCGGATCGTTCCTTCCCCGACCTGCCGAGGATCTCCAGCGGCAGCTCGATGTTGTCCTGGACAGTCCGCGAGGACAGCAGGTTGAAGTGCTGGAAGACCATGCCGATACGGCTGCGCGCCTGCCGGAGTTCCCGGCCGGCACGGGGGCCGCGGCCGGCAAGGGCGGTCAGGTCCTGTCCGGCGACGGTCACCGTCCCTGCGGTGGGGCGCTCCAGCAGGTTGACGCAGCGGATGAGCGAGGACTTGCCGGCGCCGGACTGGCCGATGACGCCGTACACCTCGCCTTCGCGGACGTGGAGATCGACGCCGTCGAGGGCGGTGACCTCACGGCCGCGCGAGCGGTAGACCTTGGTCAGGCCTGATGTCGTGATCACTGGGGTTTCCGTCACTGTCGAGTACGCGGGCGTGGGTGTGCCCTGGTACGGGAAGACAAGGGGTGCGCGGGGCAGGGTGGTCACGTACGGCGTTCGACGACGTACGGACATGCCGCAGCTGCTCGCTTCGGGGCGCGAGACTCAGGGGTTGGTGCGAGGGCCCTCTAGAAGGCGCACATTCGACACATACAACGAGCACCGGGCGTCAGGGTCGCCTCGGTCGCAAGGGTGCGGTAGCTCGTCGTGGTCATGTGATCAGTAAAGCAGACGTATGGTCCTTACCAAATGCCGCTGTCCGCATGCTGGACGGCCGCGGACGCCTTTCAGCCGCGGACCGAGATCTCCACTCCCCCGGCGCCGACCAGCGCGGACAAAGCCGAGAGGTCGTTCACCACGAGGTCGGCGGCGAGCTCGTGGGCCTGGTGGGTTGTGGTCAACGCCACGGTGGTCATGCCGGCCGCGCGGCCCGCCCGCAGGCCGGCCGGGGCGTCCTCGAAGACGACGCAGCGGGCCGGGTCGACGCCGAGTTCGCGGGCGGCGCGGAGGTAGGGCTCGGGGTCGGGCTTGCCGCGGGTGACGTCGTCGGCGGTGATCAGCGTCTTGGGCAGGATGCCGACGGCGTCGAGCCGGGCCTCGGCGAGCGGGCGGGTGGCGGAGGTGACGACGGCCCAGCGCTCGGCGGGCAGGGCGGCGAGGAACGCCTGCGTGCCGGGCAGCAGACGGACGCCTCCGTTGGGCACGTCCTCCACCTCCAGCTGCTCGATCCGCGCGACGGCCGCCGGTACGACGTCGGCGGGCAGCAGGTCGGCGGCTATCTCCGCGGCCGTGCGCCCGTGCAGTTCGACGCTCCCGAACGCCTCGGCGGTGATGCCGTACTCCCGCGCCCAGCGGGCCCAGCAACGGCGGACGGATTCGAGGGAGGAGACGAGCGTGCCGTCGTTGTCGAACAGGAGGGCTTCGGCGTGGATCTTCATGCTCCCGACCCTACGTCGCACGGCGGGGGCGACGGCATCGGGCCTTTTGGCCCGTAATAGGGTCGCGGCATGCTTGATGCCCTGACGCTGGTGACCGGTGTCGCCGCGCTGCTGCTCGCCGCCTGGTGCGGATGGGCCGCCTACCGCGATCAGCCGACGAAGGACTGGCACTTCATCGGCATGGCCGTGGTGTCGTTCCTGGCCGTGGTCCAGCTGGTGGTCGGGATCGTGCAGCTGGCGCGGGGCGAAAAGCCGGAACAGGGCACGACGATCTTCGTCGCCTATCTGATCGGCGCGTTCGCCTGCGTCCCGGCGGCCGGGTTCATGTCCCTTGCGGAGCGCACCCGCTGGGGTTCGATCACGGTCGCCGCCGGCGGTGTGGTGCTGGCCGTCCTCGAAGTGCGGCTCTACGACATCTGGGGAGGGTGAGTTGACCACCGTGAAAGAGAACCTGGACGAGAAGGACGGCCGGACCGGACGGCTCGTCAGCGGGCCGGGCATGCTGCTCGTCTGGTTCTACGGCGTGATGGTCGTCGGCGCGGTCTCGCGCTCCGTCTACCAGATCGCCACCGAGTTCGACCGGGCGCCGCTCGCCTACTCGCTGTCGGCGCTCGCGGGTCTCGTGTACGGCTTCATCACGTACTCGCTGGTCCGCGGCGGGGAGCGGGCCCGCAAGGCGGCACAGGTCTGCTGCGCCGCCGAACTCGCGGGGGTGCTGATCGTCGGTACCTGGACGCTGGTCGAGCCCTCGGCCTTCCCGGACGCCACGGTCTGGTCGGACTACGGCATGGGGTACGTCTTCATCCCCGTACTGCTGCCGATCTCCGCGCTGTACTGGCTGCGGAAGAACCGCGCCGTCAAGCCGTAGGAGCGCTTCAGGCGGTGGTGGCGTACGCCTCCGCCTTCTTCTCCAGGACGATCATCGGTACGCCGTCGGCGCCTTGGGACGTGCCCACCGTCTCGTAGCCCACGCGGCGGTACAGGCGGAGGTTGCCCTCGCTGCGGTGGCCCGTGTAGAGGCGGAACCTGGTGGCGCCGCGCTCCTCGACCAGGGCACCCTCGGCCGCGCGCAGCAGCCGCGCGCCGATGCCGTGACCCTGGAGGCGGGGGTGGACGCAGAGCTTGCCGATGGCGGCCGAGCCGTCCTCGGTGATCCGGCCGCGCACCGAGCCGACCACTTCCTCGCCGAGCCGGGCCACGAAGACGCAGTCCGCGGCCACCTCCTCGCGGACCGAGTCCAGGGTCTGGACGAGCGGGTCGATGCGGTAGTTGCCGTACAGCGCCGCCTCGCTCTGGAAGCTCAGGTACTGGAGCTTGAAGATCTGCTCTGCATCCTGCTCGGTCGCCACCGAGATGGTCACGCTCATGCCCATGTGCGCACGCCTCCCGCTCACCTGATCGCCTGTAGTTCTCACTCCTATCCCCGTGCTTCGGGTGCCGCAACCTCCGGCGCGAGCAAACGACGGAGACATCCAAGACATCTGGAGCGTTCCGGGCCGAGACTTCCCTGTGAGATACCCAACTCCCCGGCGATTTCCCGGTATGTCAGGTCTTTCGGGGAGAGCAGCGCCTCCAGCAACCGGGGACAGCGGCCGGGCAGCCGGCGCACGGCGTCCCGCAGGGCACGGTGGCGGGCCGAGGCGAGGGCGAGGTGCTCGGGGTCACGGGCGGCCTCATCGGCCGGTTCGGTTTCATACGGCCGTTCGATGCGGTGCGTACGACGGGTGCGGCGGACCTCCGAGCGGACGGCTCGGCGCAGCCAGCCCTGCGGGTCGCGGGGCGGGCCGTCGGAGTCGAGGCGCTCCAAGAGGCGGAGCCAGACGGCCTGCTCCAGGTCGCCCGGTTCGGTTCCGGAGGCATATGCCTCGGCGGAGGCCTCGGCGGCGAGCAGTGGGCGCAGGGTGGCTACGAGGTTGTGCGTCATATGCGGCACGACGCGGCCGCCCGGGCGATGGGTTGCCCGGGCGGCCGACTGTCACCCCAATCGGGGCTTTGTGCTCAGCTGTTGACGAACGACTCAGCCGTGGTTCCGGCGTGGCCTCAGCGCTTGAGGAAGTCCGCGCGGGCCAGCAGACCGGTGTCGGCGTTGTCGGTGAAGACACCGTCGATGCCGGTGGCGAAGTAGCGCTTGAAGGCGCCGAACGCGTCGCCGTAGGCGTCCACGTCCGTGCCCTTGCGGTACTCCAGCGGCAGGAAGGGGTTCTCGTTGCGCATGGTGTAGGGGTGCAGGATCAGGCCCGCCTTGTGCGCGTCGGCGACCAGAGTGGTCTCCTTGTTCAGGCTGCCGTCCGCGTTCTTCGTGATGATCAGGTCGAGCGTCGGACCCAGGCCCTGCGCGTACGTCGCGATCTCGCGCAGGCCCTGCGGCTTGACCAGGTCGTCGGTGGTGCGCGGGTCGCCCTGGTCGATGAAGTCGAAGGGGCGGGTGCCCGTGCCGGACAGCAGCACCGCGAGGTTGTTGTCGACCAGCTTGCTGATCTTCTGGATGCTGGTCGGCTCGAAGGACTGGATGAGGACCGGCGAGTTCCTGCGGTCCTTGCCGTGCTTGCGCAGGGCCTTCGCGAGCAGCTTCTCGATGTCGAAGCCGCGCTTGCGGAAGTAGGTGGGGTGCTTCATCTCGGGGTAGATGAAGACCTGCTTGCCGCGCTTACGGGTCTGCTCGTCCTGCCACTTGAGCACCTCTTCGAAGGTGGGGATCTCCCAGCGGCCGTTGTAGAGCGTGTTGTGCGGGCGGTTGGCCGGAATGCGCTCGATCGCGCGCAGCGTCTTCAGCTCGGCGAGCGTGAAGTCCTCGGTGAACCAACCGGTGGTGGAGACGCCGTCCAGCGACTTGGTGGTCTTGCGGGAGGCGAACTCGGTGTGGTCGGCGACGTCCGTGGTGCCGCCGATCTCCGGCTCGTGCCGGCAGACCAGGTGACCGTCCTTCGTGAGGACCAGGTCACCGGCCTCGACGATGTCGGCGCCCATGTCCAGGGCCAGGTCGTACGAGCCGAAGGTGTGCTCCGGGCGGTAGCCGCTGGTGCCGCGGTGGCCGATGATCGTCGGCTTGGGCAGGCTGCTCAGGCCGCCGCCGTGGCCGTGCCCGGCGCTCGTCGCGCTCGCGGTGCCCGACAGACCGAGCACGGCCCCGCCCGCTCCGAGTACCGCCGCACCGAGGAGCGCCCGTCGCCCGGTACCGCCTGACTGCTCGTTCTCCTGCGCGCCCATGAGCGACTCCCCTGACCTCGGCTTGATCTAGTTGTCTCAGCGCGCCGATCGTAGGGTCGTGGACATGACGCGAGGGAGACCTCGGCCGGAACACGCGGGTGACTCGGGATGTCGTATCAGGAGACCCGCGCGGATGCCCGGGGATCCCCGGCATAGGAATCTCCGTTCGAGGTACGCGACCTCCGTCACATCGTTCCGGGGCGGTTACCGACTGCCAACGGGGCGCCACCGCAGGTAAACGCGGGTCAACAGTGCGTAAGACCTCGGTGAACCCGCGCTCCCCGATGTGCACGACCGGTCGAACCGCGAGTATCGTCCCGACCTGCACAGACTCATATTGAATCCCTTGACACCGGAGGGCCCGTTGTCCCGCTTCGCGCTCATCAAGGCAGTGCTCGGACCGATCATGCGCCTGATGTTCCGCCCACAGGTGGAGGGCGTGGAGCACATCCCGGGCGACGGTCCCGTCATCCTGGCCGGAAACCACCTCACGTTCATCGACTCGATGATCCTTCCGCTGGTCTGCGACCGGCAGGTGCTCTTCATCGGCAAGGACGAGTACGTCACCGGCAAGGGCTTCAAGGGCCGCCTGATGGCCTGGTTCTTCACCGGCGTCGGCATGATCCCGGTGGACCGGGACGGTGCCAACGGTGGCGTGGCGGCGTTGATGACCGGGCGCCGGGTCCTTGAAGAGGGCAAGGTCTTCGGGATCTATCCCGAGGGCACGCGGTCGCCCGACGGCCGGCTGTACCGGGGGCGCACGGGCATCGCCCGGCTCACGATGATGACGGGGGCGCCGGTCGTTCCCTTCGCGATGATCGGCACGGACAAGTTGCAGCCGGGTGGGGCGGGGTTTCCTCGGCCGGGGCGGGTGACCGTGCGGTTCGGTGAGGCGATGGAGTTCTCTCGGTACGAGGGGATGGATCGGGATCGGTATGTGCTGCGGGCTGTTACCGACTCTGTGATGACTGAGGTCATGCGGTTGTCGGGGCAGGAGTACGTGGATATGTACGCCACGAAGGCCAAGGCTGCGTAACGGTTCGTTTTTGGGTGCGGCTTCGTTGTGGTTGCTCGCGCAGTTCCCCGCGCCCCTTACGGGGCGCTTTCCAACCGTTGGTCTCGCAGCATGAACCATGCCGCAACTGCGGTTGCCAGCAGGACCGTTGCGCCCACCGCTGATGCCACGCTGAGGCCGTTGACGAAAGCCTCCCTTGCCGACGTCAGCATTTCCTGGGCCGTCTGAGTCGGCATATTTCCCGCCGCCTCCACCGCGCCACCCAGTGACTCGTGCGCCCCTTCCGGCGTGCCCGCCGGAGACGCGAAGCCCCTGTAGACGCCCGTCACGATCGAGCCCAGGACCGCGATGCCGAGGGCCGCGCCCAGTTCGTACGCCGTTTCCGAGACCGCTGATGCCGCGCCCGCCTGTTCCTTCGGTACGGAGGAGAGGATGACGTCGGCGGTCACTGTGAAGGAGAAGCCGGCGCCGACGCCCACCACCAGCAGCGCGGCACCGAGGATCGGGTAACCGGTCGACTGGCCCAGCGTCGTCAGTACGGCCAGTGCCAGGCCCACCGCCGCCAGACCGCCCGCGACGACCGAGCGGACCGAGAAGCGCCGGGCCGCGCGACCCGCGATCAGACCGGCCGCCACCGCGCCCACCGCCGCCGGGATTTCGGCCAGGCCCGCCTCGAACGGGCCCCTGCCCTGCACGAGTTGCAGGTACTGGGAGAGGAAGAACACCAGCCCGGACAGGCCGAGGATGGTCAGCAGGTCGGCCAGGACCGCCGCGCTGAAGCCGCGGTTGCGGAACAGGCGCATGTCCAACAGAGGTGCGGGAAGCGTGAGTTGGCGGCGCACGAACCAGTACAGGGCCGCTGCTCCCGCCATGCCCGCCGCGACCGAGTGCCACTCGAAGCCGTGCGTCGCCGCCTCCTTGACCGCGTAGACGACACCGATCACACCGACCAGGGACAGCACGACGCTAATCATGTCCCACGGTCCGGGGTTGGGGTTCTTCGACTCCGGGAGCATCTTGATGCCGACCAGGACGAGGACCGCCATCACCGGCAGGTTGATGAGGAAGACCGAGCCCCACCAGAAGTGTTCGAGCAGGAAGCCGCCCGCGACCGGACCAACTGCCGTACCGGCGGATGCCGTTGCGCCCCAGATGCCCACCGCCAGGCTGCGTTCGCGCGGGTCGTGGAAGAGGTTGCGGATCAGGGCCAGGGTGGCCGGCATGAGGGTCGCGCCCGCGACGCCGAGCAGGGCGCGGGCGAGGATCATCAACTCCGGTGTGGAGGCATAGGCGTTGAGGACGGATATCGCGCCGAAGGCGGTGGCGCCGAGCAGCAGGATGCGCTTGCGGCCGATGCGGTCGCCGAGGCTGCCCATGGAGACCAGGAGGCCGGCGATCACGAAGGAGTAGACGTCGCCGATCCAGAGGAGTTGGGTGCCGGACGGCTTCAAGTCCTCGCTGATGTAAGGGGTCGCGAGGCCGAGGACGGTCGCGTCGACGGCCACCAGCAGCACGGCGAGCACGAGGACGGACAGCGCGAGCCAGCGGCCCGGGCGCTTCACCGCCTCGGTCGTGGACGCCGGCTGCAGGGTGCTGGTCATGATTCCTCTCTCCGTGTTTCGTCTCTGCGTGTTTCGTCTCTGCGCAGTGCGCCGCCGAGCAGCAGCTCGGCGATCATGCGTGTGAAGTCCTTGGGGGCACCCTTGCCGCTCTGCACCATCCAGGCGCCGGAGGCCAGCAGGCCGAACAGCGCCTCGGTGAGCCAGGCGGGCGTGAGGTCGATGCGGAACTCGCCGTCCTGCTGGCCGCGCCGGAACAGGGCGGTGATGCGATCGTCGATCCGGGCCCAGCCCACGTGCTGTTCCTCGCCCTCGAACAGCTGGTTCTCGGTGTAGAGGAAGGCGAGCAGGCCGGCCGCCGGTTCAATCTCGCGGACGAGCCGCCGTACGGCGTCCTCGGCGGGGCCCTCGTCCAGCCGCGCCGCCTCCAGCGCGGTCTCGCACTCGGCGATGCCGAGCGCCTCCAGCGCCCGCACGAGCGCGTCGCGGCCCGCGAACTGGCGGTGCAGCGTGGCCCGGCTGATCCCGGCGGCCTTGGCGACCTCGTCCATGGTCGCGGTGGACTTGCGGGTCAGCAGGGCCGCGGCGGCGCGGAGTACGTGGTCGCGATCGAGAGCCATGAGACAACCATAAACCATGTGAGACATTTCTGTCTCATCACGGGCATGACTGTCTCATGGACGGTTGATCATGGGTGGTTGGTCATAGGTGGTTGGTCATGGTCGACAGGGATTGCTCAGTGCCAGGGCAGCCGGCCGCGCTTCTCCCAGTACGTCTGCGGGTCCTCGACCAGCGTCGCGAGGCGGGACACCTGGTCGTCGTCCAGGTCCACGACCGCCGCGTGCAGGTTGGAGGCGAGTTGGCCGACGGTCGCGGCGCCGGAGAGGACCACGCCTGCCCAGGGCTCGCGCAGGATCAACGCGAGGGCGACCGCGTCGCAGCCAAGTGACGTTTCTGCGGATACGGCCTTCAGCGCGTCCGGCGCGTACGGCTCCGCCAGCCGTCCGTTGGCCATGCCCTCCTTGACGATCACCGTGAGGCCGGCGTCGTGCGCCTCGGCGAGGGCGGGGCCCGCCGAGGTCTCCAGGGCGTTGTACGTCGACTGGACGGTACGGAAGAGGGGCTCGCCGTCGACCGTCACGGCGAGGGCGGCCCGGATGGCGTCCGCCTGGGCGGGGCCGCTGGTGGAGAAGCCGATGGTGATGCCCTGGGCCGCCGCCTCCGCCAGTTTGGCGTGCAGTTCCTTGTCCGTGAGGGCCGGGCTGTCGGGAGTCACGGAGTGGATCTGGTAGAGGTCCAGACGGTCGCCGAGCAGCTCGGCGGTTTCGCCGCGCTGGCGGTCGTAGGTCTGGACTGTGTGGTCCTTGACCTCGTGCTTCTCGGCATCTGTCGTCCAGCCGGCGGTGTAGGTGTAGCCCCACTTGCTGCCGACGACCACGTCGTCGATGTCGGGCCTCGCGTGCAGCCAGTCTGCGAGGAACTCCTCGCTTCGGCCGTAGGAGCGGGCCGCGTCGAAGTAGCGGACGCCTTGCGCGTACGCGGCGTCGAGGAGTTCGTGGGTGCGGCGGCGCATCGCGTCGACGCCGCGGTTCTCTCCGAGGTCTGCTTCTCGGCCGAGGTTGATGTAGCCGGGGCGACCTACTGCGGCGAGGCCTAGGCCGATGTGGCAGGTGGGGGTTGTTGCTGTGGCCAGTCGGGCGAAGGGCATCGCGGGCTCCGTGGGGGTCGGCTCCGGTACGGCTTCCGACCAACGTAACCCGCGATGACCTTCGCTTCAGAGCGATGGGGGATGCGGTGAATTGGCGGGTGCGGGTGCGTCGTGGTTGCTCGCGCAGTTCCCCGCGCCCCTAAAGACACTCAACTCTTCGCCGTTGACCAAGCGTGCTGTGCCTCCACATTCGCCTTCACCTCTGCCAGTTGGATCGCCACCGCGCTCGGGGCCGTGCCGCCTCGCCCGTTTCGGGAGGCGAGAGCGCCCGGAACGTTGAGTACCGTCCGGACCTCCGGGGTCAGGTGGGCCGAGATCTTCGCGAACTGGTCGTCCGTCAGGCCGTCCAGTTCGATGCCCTCGGCCTCCGCGACCTTGACGCACTCGCCCGCGACCTCGTGCGCCACCCGGAACGGGACGCCCTGCTTGACCAGCCACTCGGCGATGTCGGTGGCGAGGGAGAAGCCGGCCGGGGCCAGTTCCTCCATGCGGTCGCGGTGGACCGTCAGCGTGGCCATCATGCCGGTGAACGCCGGGAGCAGGACCTCCAGTTGGTCGATGGAGTCGAAGACCGGCTCCTTGTCCTCCTGGAGGTCGCGGTTGTACGCGAGAGGGAGGGCCTTGAGCGTTGCCATGAGGCCCGTGAGATTGCCGATCAGGCGGCCGCTCTTGCCGCGCGCAAGCTCCGCGATGTCCGGGTTCTTCTTCTGCGGCATGATCGACGAGCCCGTGGAGAAGGCGTCGTGCAGGGTGACGAAGGAGAACTCCTTCGTGTTCCAGATGATGACCTCCTCGGCGATCCGGGAGAGGTTCACACCGATCATCGCCGTGATGAAGGCGAACTCGGCGACGAAGTCGCGGGACGCCGTGCCGTCGATCGAGTTGGCGACCGAGCCGTGCTCGAAGCCCAGGTCCTTCGCCACCGACTCCGGGTCCAGGCCGAGGGACGAGCCCGCGAGGGCTCCCGAGCCGTACGGGGAGACCGCCGTGCGCTCGTCCCACTGGCGCAGGCGCTCCGCGTCCCGGGACAGGGGCTGGACGTGGGCCAGCACGTGGTGGGCGAACAGGACCGGCTGGGCGTGCTGGAGGTGGGTGCGGCCGGGCATCGCCACGTCCGGGTGGGCCTCGGCGAGCCCGATCAGCGCGTCCTGGAGGTCCGCGATCAGACCGCCGATCGTCCGGGCGTGGTCCCGCAGGTACATGCGGAAGAGCGTCGCGACCTGGTCGTTGCGCGAGCGGCCGGCGCGGAGCTTGCCGCCGAGGTCGGGGCCGAGGATCTCCAACAGGCCGCGTTCCAGGGCCGTATGGACGTCCTCGTCGGCGATCGTGCCGACCAGGGTGCCGTCGGCCACGTTCGCCGCGAGCTGGTCGAGGCCCGCGAGCATGCGGGTCAGCTCGTCGTCCGTGAGGAGGTGCGCCTTGTGCAGCACGCGCGCGTGGGCTCGGGAACCGGCGATGTCGTAGGGCGCGAGCCGCCAGTCGAAGTGGACGGACGCGGACAGCTTCGCCAGGGCCTCGGCGGGACCGTCGGCGAAACGGCCGCCCCAGAGCCGTACGTCACCGCTGTTGCTGCTCACTTGCTCGTACTCCTCGGAAGTCGGAAGAGGGTCGGAACGGGGGTGGATGCGCCACCGCCTCCCCACCTTTCCAGGTGAGGAGGCGGCTGTCAGATCAGCGTGTGTGAGGCACCCGCGGGGTTACGCCAGGTCTCGCTTGGCGGCGATCTTCGACGACAGGCTGTAGATGTCGATGAAGCCCTTGGCCGCGGCCTGGTCGAAGGTGTCGCCGGTGTCGTAGGTGGCGAGGTTGAAGTCGTACAGGGACGACTCGGAGCGCCGGCCGGTGACGACCGCGCGGCCGCCGTGCAGGGTGAGGCGGATGTCGCCGTTGACGTGCTGGCTGGCCTCGTCGATGAAGCCGTCCAGGGCGCGCTTGAGCGGGGAGAACCACTGGCCGTCGTAGACCAGTTCGCCCCAGCGCTGCTCGACCTGCCGCTTGTAGCGGGCCAGTTCGCGCTCGACGGTGACGTTCTCCAGCTCCTGGTGGGCGGTGATCAGGGCGATCGCACCCGGAGCCTCGTACACCTCACGGGACTTGATACCGACCAGGCGGTCCTCGACCATGTCGATCCGGCCGATGCCCTGGGCGCCGGCGCGCTCGTTGAGCTGCTGGATGGCCTGGAGGACGGTGACGGGCTTGCCGTCGAGGGCGACCGGGACGCCCGCCTTGAAGGTGATGACGACCTCGTCGGCGTCCCGCTGGACCGCCGGGTTCTGCGTGTACTCGTAGATGTCCTCGATCGGGGCGTTCCAGATGTCCTCCAGGAAGCCCGTCTCGACGGCGCGTCCGAAGACGTTCTGGTCGATGGAGTACGGGGACTTCTTGGTGGTCGCGATCGGGAGGTTCTTGTCCTCGCAGAACGCGATCGCCTTGTCACGGGTCATCGCGTAGTCGCGGACCGGGGCGATGCACTTGAGGTCGGGGGCGAGGGCGACGATGCCGGCCTCGAAGCGGACCTGGTCGTTGCCCTTGCCGGTGCAGCCGTGGGCGACCGTGGTGGCGCCGTGCTTGTGGGCGGCGGCGACCAGGTGCTTGACGATCGTCGGCCGGGAGAGCGCGGAGACCAGCGGGTAGCGGTCCATGTAGAGGGCGTTGGCCTTGATCGCCGGGAGGCAGTACTCCTCGGCGAACTCGTCCTTGGCGTCGGCCACTTCGGCCTCGACCGCACCGCACGCGAGGGCGCGCTTGCGGATGACGTCCAGGTCCTCGCCACCCTGGCCGACGTCGACCGCAACGGCGATGACCTCGGCGCCCGTCTCCTCGGCGATCCAGCCGATGGCGACGGAGGTGTCCAATCCGCCTGAGTAGGCGAGTACGACGCGCTCGGTCACGGGTTTCTCCTCACAGTGCATTCGCTGACATGCATGAGTATGCAGCACTCTGCATGGTTCGTCAATCCGGGGTGCGAGAGGCGGTCGGCCAAAGGCCGGGTCGGCACGCCGACGGGATACCGGGCCGGGAATTTTGCAACTTCCTTGAACATCAGAAACCGCTTGCCCGTACTCCTCGCCGAACGCAGGCGCCGCGTTTGTAAACACCGAACACCCCCGACACACACCCGACTTGAGTGAGGCATCCCCATGTCCAGGGCTCTTCCGAAGTACAACAAGCGCCGTGTCGCGTTCATCGGCGGTGCTGCCGCGCTGGTGCTGTCCGGCGCGGTGATCGCCGGTTCCGCACTGGCCGGGGAGACGTCCAAGAGCAACGGGAACACCGCCCGGACGCTGGCCGACCCGGGCACGATCACCTGCCCGGACGTCGCGTCCCAGCTGCCGGAGATCCCGGCCTCCGCCCAGGCCGAGGTCGACCGCAACCTCGCCCTCCTCCAGACCCAGATCGACGAAGCCAACAAGCGCCTCGTCGACACCGTCGGACAGGGCGGCGCCAACTTCGTCCAGAACGCCATCCTCGGCCCGCTGGAGGACAAGCGGATCGCCACCGTCAACCGCATCGCCACCGCCATCGGCCGCACCGCCGAGAAGCCGACCGGACTGGACGCGCTGGCGCCCTGCACGCTGAACGCCGGGGGCGTCGCCGACACCGGTGGCGACACGGGCACGGGTGAGGACACGGGCGCCGGTGACGACGTCTCCGCCGCGCCCAGCGAGACGGCTGCGGCGGCGGAGGGCGCCGAGGGCTCGACCGGTGCGGGCGACGCGGCCAGTGGCGAGAACACCGGCGTCGGCACGATCAGCTGCCCGGACGTCGCCTCGCAGCTGCCGGAGATCCCGGCCTCCGCGCAGGCCGAGGTCGACCGCAACCTCGCCCTCCTCCAGACCCAGATCGACGAGGCCGACAAGCGCCTCGTCGACACCGTCGGACAGGGCGGCGCCAACTTCGTCCAGAACGCCATCCTGGGCC